>NZ_JBHZAG010000003.1:0-255903 GCF_042754125.1 Amycolatopsis sp. NPDC059235 | reverse complement strand
ACCCGCTGCGACGGGTTCGGATCGCCGTAGGGCACGTAAAGCTCCGACATCGAGGCCCGGTACACGATCGGCCGCTCCCGCCCGCCGTCGTCGTACCCGATCCGGTGCAGCACCAGGCCTTCCCGCATGGTGTAGCCGACGCGCAGGCGCCAGCGCTGCCAGCTCAGCTCGTAGCCGTTCAGCGTGAAGCTGGGGCCGTCCGGTTGCGTGATCTCGAGCGGCCGCAGGTCGTCGCGGGTCGCGGCGAACGCCGGGACGTTGTCCGGGTAGCCCTCGATCTCGCCGGTGATCAGTTCGGGGATGTAGTTGCCGTGCCGGTTCGGGATCGGTACGACGCCGTGGTCGACGAGTTCCGCGACCTCCATCCGGTCGATGTCGACCAGCGCGGTCAGTCCTTCGACCGGGTGCGCGTAGCGATTGTCGTACATCCCTTGCCGCACATAGACTTGCGGGCGCATCAGCCGCCGTGCCGGGTCCTCGGCCGGGCCGGTGTTGCCCGCCGCCCACAGGTCGATCGCGATCGAGTCCAGGTCGGTGATTCCCCGGCGGCGCAACGCCTCTCGGAACCGCGGGTCGGAGCGCAGGACCGCGTCGCAGTCGGCGAACTCGTCGCGGGAGAAGCCCGGCTGCGCGCCGGGAACCTCTCGCCAGGACAGCAGTTCCCCGCGGGTGATCGAGACGACGGCCTCGATCGTGGTGCGGCTGTCCCGGTCGCGCAGGACCGCGAACGCCTCGCGGTCGACCGGGACGCCGTCGAGCACCGAGCGCTTCGCCGGTTCGTGCAGTTCGATGCTGATGAACCGCACCATGGCACCGAGCCCCTTGGCTCCCTTGAGAATCGCGGCCGCGGCCGCGATCTCGTCGGCCGTGAGCGGCGCGAGCGGATTGGCGGTCGTCACACTTCCTCCAGGCGGCGATCGGGGTTCCAGTGACCGAGCAGGTCTCGGTAGAGCGGAGACGTTTCGAGCAGTGTCCGGTGCTCTCCGGCGACGGCGCCGGTGCCGTCGAGCACCAGCACCCGGCGAGCGCGCAACGCCGAGCTGATCCGGTGCGCGATCACGATCAGCGTGCAGTCGCGCCGGGCGAACGCCTCCTCTGCCCGGCGTTCGGCAGCCGGGTCGAGATGGCAGGTCGCTTCGTCCAGGACCACCACTGAGGCCGGCGAGAGGTAGGCGCGCACCAGCGCGATCAGCTGCCGTTCGCCTGCCGACAACGCCGAGGGCACGAGCTCGTCGCCGAGCCGGGCCACGAGCTCGTCCGCGCCGATCGCGGTGACGGCCTGAGCCACCTGCTCGGGGTCGGCGTCCGGCGCGAAGTAGGTCAGGTTGTCCCAGACGGTGCCTGCGAAGACGTAGGCCTCCTGGGGGATCAGCGTGCGCAGCTGAGCAAGCCGTGGCGCGGACAGGTCGGAGACCGGCACGTCGCCGAGCAGGACCTCGCCAGCGGTGGGGCGCAGCAATCCGCAGAGCAGCCCGGCCAGCGTCGACTTGCCGATGCCGCTGGGACCGACGACGGCCAGGTGGTCGCCCGGCGCCACGACGAGATCGAGCCCGCTCAGCACGGGTTCGGCATGCGAGCCGTAGGCGAAAGTGAGGTCGCGGACGGTCAGTTCGCCGCTGCGGCCGGCTTCGGCCCGGCGCTCCGGTTCGGCGGGCAGCTCAGCCGCGTCGAGGATGCGCCCGACGGTGACGACGTACCGCAGGCCGCTTCCGCCGACCGCGGTCATCAGGTTGCGCAGTACCGGCTGGAGCCCGATGAGGACGTAGGTGAGCCCGCCCATCACGGCGCCGGCGGTCAGGCCGCGGCTGACCAGCCACGGTCCGGCGACGAGCAGGACCACCAGCGGCACCCAGCCGCCGACTGCCAGGCAAAGAGTGCGGGCCGCCGTGACGGTGGCGATCGCGCGCTCGGCGTCGGCCTGCGCCCGGATCGGCCCGGCGACCAGGTCCGCGGAGTGCTCTTCGGCACCGGTCGCGGCGATGTCGCGAGTTCCGGCCAGTACGGCTCCCGCGGTGACCGCGAGGCGCTCGTCGGCGTGCACGGATCGGCGGAATCGTTCGGCGGCAAGGTGGAGCGTGCCCAGGAAAAGGCCGAGGCCCAGCAGGAACGGCGGCAGCAGCAAGGCCACGATGACCGGGTCGACCGACCCCATTCCGGCTACCACGCCCACGACGGTGACGAGAAAACCGCGCAGCACGACGATCAGCCCGGCGTAGGTGTCCCGGACGATCTCGACTTGGTGCGTCAGCCGCGCGATGGCCCCGTCGTCGGCACGCCCGCGCACCGCGTGCCCCAACGCTCCGCTGACGACCTTGCGCACGAGCGTGTCGCGGAACGGCTCGACCAGCGCGCCGAGCAGCCGGTACACCTGTCGCGAGCCGATGGCGCCCAGTCCGGCGGCCACGAGCAGCAGACCGAGCCACGCGAGGCCCACTGCCGGGCGATGGGCCAGGAAACCCGAGTCGACCGCGTGCGCGACCGCGAACCCGGACAGCGCGGCGGGCAGCGCCTCGGGCACCGACCACAGCAGCAACGCCGCCACCGGCCCGCGCGGCATCGCCTTGAGGCCAAAGGAAATTTCGCGCTTCATCCGAAGACCTCCCGGTAACCGGGCCGCGCCCACAGTTCGTCGTGGGTGCCGGTCGCGACGACCTTGCCCCCGGCCAGCCAGACCACCAGGTCGGCGCGGGCCGCGGTCGCCGCGCGGTGCGTGACGATCAGCCGGGTGCGTTCGCCGTGGTCGTCGGTGAGGGTGCGGGCGATCTGCATCTCGGTGACCATGTCCACGCTGGACGTCGCGTCGTCGAGGACCAGCAGGCGCCGGGCAGGCCAGGCGCGGGCCAGGCCGAGCCGCTGGTGCTCGCCGCCGGACAGGGGAGCGTCGGCCAGCGGTGTCGCGTAGCCGTCCGGGAGCCGTCCGACGAACTCGTCCGCGTGCGTGGCGCGAGCCGAGGCACGCACGTCGATCTCGCGCCCGGCAGCCACCGCGTCCCCGATCGACGCGCCGACGAGCACTGGCCGCTCGAACGCGCATCCGACCGCGGTCCGCAGCGCGCGATGATCCAGTGCCGCCAGCGCGATTCCGTCGAGCAGGACCTCGCCTTCGTCCGGTGCGCGCAGGCGCGCGGCGACCTCTGCGAGCACCGACTTGCCCGCGCCGGAAGCGCCGACGACGGCCACCGCCGCCCCGCCGGGGATGCTCAGGTTCACGTCCTCCAGCAACACCGCGTCGTCCGCGCGCACAGTCACGCCGCGGAACTCGACGGCGCCCGGGCCGTCCGGCAACGCCTCGGCGCCGTAGGAAACCGGTTCTGTCGCGAGAACTTCGCCGACCCGGCGCACTCCCGCCTTGGCGCGGGCGAGCCTGCTGAAGACCCCGGTCAACGCGCCGAGCCCGCCGCCGATCACCGCGTACTGGCTGGCGGCGAACAGTTCGCCGGGAGTGATCCGGCCGCGCAGCAACTCGAGGCCGCCGGCGGCGAGGACGGCGACCAGCACGAGCGGGCCGACCAAGGTGGCTTGCGCGCTGGAGCGCGCGAGGACGTGCCAGGTGCCGGCGCCGTGTTCGTGCAGCTTCGGCAGGTCCGCCAGCACCCGGCGTTCTTCCGCGCCGACCGTGCCCGCGGCGGCGATTGTCCGGGCCCCGCCCAGGGATTCGGCGAGCCGGGCGGCGATCGCGCTTTGCGTCTGCTGGTAGGCGACCAGCACCGCCGCGCTGCGCAGCGCGAATGTCCGCAACACGGCCACCACCAGCGCGAGGCCGATCAGCAAGGCGAGCGCGAGCCACAGATCGATCCAGGCCAGCAACACGAGGCTGCCGATCGGCGGCAGCGCGGCCGAGATCGTCGTGACGACGGCGGGCCCGGCTTGCGCTGCCTCGACGGCGCTGCCGGAGACCCGCGTGACCAGGTCGCCGGTCTCGAATCGGGCGGCGCGGGCCGGACCGATCGCGAGCACGTGCCGCACGACGCGATCGCGCAGCCACGCCGTGGTCCCGGCGACGCAGGCGGTGCCCGCGTAGGCGTCGACCACGTCGAACACGACGTTGACGGCGATCAGGACCCCGGCGGCCGCCACCCAGACGCCGCGGCTGTGCCCGGTGATCAGCGCGTCGACCGCGTGGCCGAGCACGGTAGGCAGCGCGAGGGTGCCGAGGCTGCCGACGAGGCCGGCGAGCCCGATCAACGGCAGCCAGCCGCCCGCGCGCCGCACCACATCGCCGAAAGTGATCATGAGAGGTCCAGCCCGGTGTGCTCGGCGAGGAACGCGAGCAGGTCGCCCGCCAGTCGCATCGCCCGGGTAGCCGAACTCGCGCCGTGGCCGGTGCCGGGCTCATGCCGCAACAACACCGGCCGCCCGCTCGTGGTCGCCCATTGCAGCGCCGCGCACATCTTGCGGGCGTGCATCGGGTCTACCCGGGTGTCCCCGCCGAACGTCGTGAACAGCACAGCGGGGTAAGCGACGCCTTTCTCCACCCGGTGGTACGGCGAATAGCCCAGCAGCCAAGCCAATTGCTCGGGGTCCGCGGCCGAGCCGTACTCCTCGCGCCACTGCGGACCGAGGCCGAACCGCTCGTACCGCACCATGTCGAGCACCGGCGCCGAGCACACCGCGGCGGCGAACAATTCCGGACGCTGAGTGAGCGCTCCCGCGACCAGCAAGCCGCCGTTGGACTCGCCGCAGATGCCCAGCTGCGCCGGCGTCGTCCAGCCCTCGGCGATCAGGTGCTCGGCCGCGGCGACGAAGTCGTCGAAGGCGTTCTGCTTGCGGTCGAGCATTCCGTCGCGGTGCCATTCTTCCCCCTCCTCGCCGCCGCCGCGCACCTGAGCGGACGCGAAGACACCGCCCGCCTCGACCCACGCGAGGATGTAGCTGGAGTAGGACGGCGTGAGCGGAACGCCGAAACCGCCGTAGCCGTAGAGAATCGTCGGACGCGGTCCGGCGCCGGGCTTCGCGAGGACGACGACCCGGATCGGGGTGCCGTCCGGGGACGTCGCGGTCAATTGCCGGCTGAGCACGTCGGGGACTTTCATGCCGGGCGTTCCCGCCCACAGTTTTGTCCGGCGCGTCTCCGCGTCGTAGCGGTAGACCGCGCCCGGGGTCGCGCTGTCGGTGTAGCTGAACCACACCTCGTTGCCGCGCGTGGACATCGATCCCAGCGATCCGGCACCGGGCAGCGGGACGTCGGCGACCCGGTCGCCGGTCCTGAGGTCGTGCAGGCTCATCTCGCCGATCGCGTGCCGGATCCGGCTCACCACAAGGAAATCGTCCAGCACTGCGACATCGCTGATCACCGCCGCCGGATCTTCCGGGATCAACTCGCGCCACTGCGCGGGCGCGGACTGATCGGCCACACACACCCGGCCGCGCGGCGCGCCCTTGTCGGTGAGGAGGTACAGGAGATCCTTGTGGGGCAACGCGGCCGCGCGGCCGTCCGGTCCTTCGTGGACAGTCCGCTCCGCGCCGGTGGTGGGGTCGACGAGCCACAGGCCGGTGCCTTCGGCGAGCACCAGGCACCGGCCGTCGCGGTCGATTTCCAGCCCGAACGACCCGGTTCGGCCGGTCACCGCGACGTCCTGCTGGACCGAGGCGCCGACCTGATGCCGCCACACGCGCCGCTCCCGCACGTAGCAGAAGCTGTCGCCGCCGGGCAGCCACGCGACCGGCGTGTACCGGCATCCCCGGATCGGTCCGTCGATCTGCTCGCCCGAGCCGACTTCGAGCACGTGCAGAACTGAGTTCTCCGTGCCGCCGCGGGAGAGCTGGAACGCCAGGCGGGCGCCGTCGTGGCTCGGGTGCCAGGCATCGAGCGCCACCAGGCCGTCGTTGTCCAGCTTCATCGGGTCGACGAGCGCCCGTTCCGTGCCGTCCGATTCGGACACATAGAGCACCGGGTGTTCCTGACCGGGTTCCTGGCGCAGGAAAAACCGCCGGTCGCCGCGCCACAGGGGAGCCGTCACCACCCCGACCGCGCTCAGCCGCCGCACGTCCCCGTGCAGCCGGGCACGTCCGGGCAGAGCGGCGGCGTGCGCGCGCCAGCGGTCGTCCTCGGCGGCCTGCCAGCGCCGGGTCTGCGCGCCGGCGGCGTCTTCGAGCCACCGGTAGGGATCGGGCACGAGGCGGCCGTGCAGGTCGTCGGCAATCGGCAGGCGTTCGGCGAGCACGGCCGCTCCTTTCGCGAAGGGCAGGGTCCTGGGCGGAGGCCAAGTCCGCCCAGGACCCGTCGGGCGTCAGTGGCAGAGCAACAGGCTGACGTTGCTCGGCGTGTGCGACGCGCAGCCCAGAACGGTCAGCGTGGAACCGCCGCCGCCGCCCTTGCCGCCGGGGGCCTCCATGCCCTGCAGGTCGAGAAGTGCCATGTGATTACACCTCCTTCGATGGGTCGTCAGTTGACGAATGCCCAGTGGCATCCGGGTCTTCGGGGCCGGCCAGGAACGGGAGCCGCACCGGTTCGCCGTGCAGCGCCGAACCGAGCGCGAACAGCACGCCCGCCGTCCCGGTCGCGAAGTCCATCGACAGGCGCAACAGCTGGTCGCCGGGAAACGCGAGCCCGTCGCCGCAGGGCACCGCGTGCCAGCCCAAACCCCGGACCAACGCGTCCGCTCCGGCCGGCCCCGCGGCCAGGAGCATCCCGGCCCGGCCGGTGTAAAGGCCGGACTGCACGAAAAACGCGCTCCGGGTGACCGCGCGCAGCCTGGCCAGCATTTCGCCGAACTCTTCGTCCGGGCGGTGGCGCAGATAGCGCTCCAGCACCAGCGCGATCCCGACCGAGCCCTCGTCGAGATACGGCAGCGTCCGCCAGCCTTGGTCGACCTGCACGGTGCCGTCCTCGGCGCGGATGCAGCGGCGAAGGTCTTGGCGCAGCGCGATTTCCGCGCGATCGAGCAGGCCGAGGTCGCCCGTTTGCTCGTAGGCGTGCAGAAACAGCAACGCCGGCCCGGCCGATCCGAACATCAGCCCGGCCCGGGGATGGTCGCCTCCGCTGATTTCGGGGACATCGGTCACTCCGCCCAGCCGGTCGGCGACTTGGTCGACCACCGACAGGGCGGGCCCGATGCCGAGGTCGGCCCGGAAGTGCAGGAGAGCGAGCCCGATGCCGGCCAGCCCGCCGTGCAAGCCGAGTTCGGCCGCGTCCGCCGGCATCGCGAGGCAGCGTTCGACGATTCTCAGCGCGTCTTGCCGATGCCCCAGTTCGGCCAGGACATACGCGACGCCGTGGAGGCCGTCGTAGAAGCCGAGGGCAGCGCCGTCGGCCGGCGTCAACGCGTGTTTGCGCAGCCAGTCCTCGTGTTCGGGGAAGCGTCCGGCGCCGGTGGCGGAGAGCGCGTAGAGCACACCTGCCGCGCCGTACGCGATGCTGATCCCGCCTCCGGGCAGAAACTGCGCGATGTCGCCGGGGAAAAGGCGGTCGTCGCGGTCCGGGGTGGCGGAGGCGAGGATCGAGGTTCGCAGCGCGGCCCGCAGATCGTCCCAAGCGGAGACTCCGGGCAGCGGAAGCCCGCTCATCCGGGACGGCCCCGGCTCCGCGCCCTCGATGACGCGCACGGACTCGTCCAACGCGCCCGGCGGCAACGGGAACACCTCAGCCGCGTAGGCCGCGATCTGCCGTGCCTTGCCGGGGTCGAACCGCGTGGTGATGGTGGCCTGTGGAGCGAACATGCCCAGGTGCAGGCAGGCGAGCGCGTACCGGTCCACCTCGGTGCCGACCCGGTCCGGCGGCGCGGAGAACGCCGGGTGCGCGAGCGACGAGCGAGCCGCGTCTTCGGCCAGGGTGGCGACCTCGAAGTCGATCAGCACCAGCCTGCCCTCGGCCGTGACCAGGATGTTCTCCGGGTGCAGGTCGCCGAACACGACGCCGCGCTCGTGCAGCGCGTCCACCGCGGCGGAGACCTTGGCCAGCGTGCCCAGCGCCCACTCGACGTATTCGGCCAGCTTTTCCGGCTCCGGATCGGGATGGGTCAGCGGATAGCGGTGCACCAGCAGGCGCTGCAACGGGTTGCCGTCGACGAACTCCTCGACGAGGAAGTGGTGTTCCCCCAGTTCGAAGCAGTCGAGCACCGCGGGCACCGCGTCGAGCCCGGCGAGGCGGGCCAGCATGTCGCGCTCGTGCCCGATCCGGGTCACCGCGTCGCGGCCGGCCACGTCGAGGCCCGCGTACGGCCTGCCCTCCTTGAGCACGACCCGGTCGCCGGTGCGAGTGTCCCGGCCGAGGTATACGCCGCCGCCGTTGGAGAACTGCATCGCGCTCTCGATCGCGTAAGGCAGATCCGCGGTGGTGACGGCCGCACGGGCGGCGAGGTGCGGTTCCAGGAACGACGGCAGCTGAATCCACGGCGGGAGCGCGAACGTGGGACCGCGCACGTCGGGCACCAATGTCCCGTCGGCGTTTTCGATGGCGAGCACGCGCTCGCCATTGTCCGATACGCAGAAACGCTCGGTGAAGCCGCCGTACCGCACGTACAGCGGCCCGTCGCCGTAGCGAAGATCGCTCAGGATGTACGGGCCTGCTACCCCGCGAAGCAGGCCGTCCAGTTCGGCGAGCACGGCCTCGAAACGGGTGTCCGAATCCGGGTAAATCGTGACCAGTTTTCCGCTCGATCCCCGGAATGCCGATTTGGCGTTGAACAGCACCAGAACATTTCTGCTGCGCAAGAACTTGAAGGCGATTCGGTTGCTTTCGCAGAATTCCCGTACCGTGTCCAGCACCCGTTCGGCGTCCTCCAACCGCGACGACACGTGGATCTTCCAGCCCTGTGCCGGAAGCGGCGCGTCCTCGGGCGCGTAGTACATCCAGGTGTCGCTGGACTCGTGCGCCCAGCCGGGCGGAACCGCGCGCGCGGCGGCCGCGAAGTCCGTGCTTTCGCCGGCGTGACGGGTCGGCTGGTCGTAGAACAGCCGGTCGGCGAGGCAGTAGACCTCGTAGTTCGCCTCGTCCTGCCCCGTCATCCGAGCCACCCCTTTCGGCTGCGATTCGCGGACGGACGGAAGGTTAAGAAATGGGGTTTCCGGCAGGCTTAGCGTTCACTTAAGGGCATTCGGCGGCGGGTTAAACGGCTGCCCGCTGCTCCATTCGGGGGCTAATCCCACGAATGGAGCAATTTCGTTTCCAGTGGTAACGGAGTGCGGTTCCCGACGACTGGATGTGGGCAGACCAAGCACTCCCTCGACGAAGGACGCGTATGAGCATCCGGCATACCCAAGACTTCGCCGGAGCGGCGGAATCAGCGCCAGAAGTCCGCCGAGACGGCGGATTTCGCCCGGACGAAAGCAATGGGGGTCGGATAGTGAACGCAGGCTCGGCAGGCGACGGGAAGGCCGGGAACCGGCGCAATGGTCTGAGCCGCCCGCGGCCGCCTCGGCGACGGCGCGTGTCCCCGGGTTTTCCGCCCGCTCGGTGCCGGGAAGTCCCGGCGTTCGACGGGAAAAGACCAACAAGGCAAAGGCATTCCAGGTGAGATCAATGCGACTAAACTTGCCTGACACCGCCTCGGTGGCCAGTCTGAAGGAATTCGCCGCAGCCGGTGCGGACGTGCCGCGCGAAAACGCCGAGACGCGAGAAGAGAACGGCCTCCGTCCGGAAGGCACCGCGACCGTCTCGCTTCCCGGCTTCGCCGTCGGCACCCTGGCCGCGGTGCCCGCGCACGGCCTCGATCCGGCTGTCGAGTGCGGCGCGAACGGCCTTCGCTCGGCGACCGAAGCGCCGCACACTGTGGCGATCTACGCGCTGGGCAATTTCCGGGTCATCCGAAACGGCGTCGCCGTGCCGAGGACGGCGTGGCAGTCACGCAAGGCGCGAGACCTGCTGAAAGTCCTCGTTTCGCGCAGCAGGCCCGCGCCCCGGGACCAGTTGATGGAAGTCCTGTGGCCAGGCGTCGACCCCGGCAAGTCCAGCAACCGGTTGTCGGTGCTGCTCAGTACCGTGCGACAGGTCCTGCAGCCGGCCAAAGATGATCCGCAGCCGCTGCTCACCGACGGCACGTCCGTCTGGCTGGACTCGGCTTTGGTGAGCATCGACGTCGCGGAGTTCCGCAGCACCGCAATCTCCGCGGTGGAAGCGCATCGCGCCGGCCGGACCGATGCCGTGGCCCGCATGTACCGGGCCGCCGGCCTATACACGGGAGACTTCCTCGAAGACGATCCCTATGCCGACTGGGCACAACACACGGTCGAAGAACTGCGCGCTTTGCACCAGGCGGTGCTGCGCGCCCTGATCCACCACTGCCAGGCGAACGGCGACGTGGACGAGGTTGTCCGCCACACCTTGCGCCTCTTCGAGGACGACCCCTACGACGAACAGGCGCACTTGAACCTGATCAAGGTACTGATCACAGCGGGCCGGATCGGAGAAGCGCGCCGCCGCCACGACATTTATCGCCGCGCCATGGCCGAGATCGGAGTCGAGCCCCGCGCGATGCCTGCTCTCCGGCCGCGGACCGCCGCGCTGCCGGCCTGGCCGCCCGCGGCGTTGTGACCTTTTCTGCCGCCTCGCTCGCCCGGTCAGTTCGATCGTCGAACCGACGTCCGCGACCTCATGCTGGCGGACAGGGGATGCGCGGACGGCCTGACCTCGGCAGGACCGAGACCCGGCGCTCGCTGTCGCGGGCTGGCCGATCTGCACGGCCGGACGGGCATGGACATCGTCCTGCCGGGGGACCGGCGCGATCCATTCGGGACTATCCACTAAGGACAGTCCCGAATGGAGTTCAGGTGCCGAGTGTCGCACGGCTGTCCGCTGCGATGGCGGCGACCGTGTCGCGCAGGTCCTCGGCAAGGCGCAGTCGCGGTGCCCAGCCGGTGGCCGACCAGCACCCGGCGCACCATCGCCAGCACGATGCCCCGGCCGAGCGCGCCCCGGTCCCGGCTGACGCCGCACACCGTGGGCACAATGCGTGCGACGCGGCAAAAAGCTGTCAGTGCCAGGGTAAATCGGACAAGCAGCCGGATTCGTCGAATCGCGACCAGTGCCCAAGTCCGGACCGGAATTCGCCAGCGGCCCGCCGCCGTCCTCCGCTATTTGTCATCGACGTAGGACGCGAACCCGGTGCCACCCGCCAGGTGCGGGCTGAGCCCGAGTCAGGCCGTGACCCGGCGGAAACGCCGGACAGCCAACGGGATGAACAGCGCCATCATCGCCAGCGGCCAGACGACCGCCATGAGCTGCGCGTGGTGCACGATCCAGGAGTCGCCGCCGACGCCGGGGTTGCCCCACAGTTCGCGGGTGGCGTTCACGATCGAGGAAATCGGGTTCCACTCGGCGACCGCGCCGAGCCAGTCCGGCATCTTCTCCGGGGCGACGAAGCTGCTGGAGATGACCGTCGCCGGGAACACCAGCGGGTAGACGATCGGCGAGACCGCCTCGGCGGGCACCGTCAGGCCGAGCAGAATGCCGCCCCAGACCAAGGCCAGCCGTAACAGCAGGAGCAGGCCGAGAGCGGTGAGGAAATCGCCCCAGCCGTGGTGCCAGTTCCAGCCGATCAGCAGGCCGACCAGCACCACCACGACGGTCTCGACGACACCGCGGGCCATCTCGTAGATCGCCCGGCTGGCGACCAGCGCGGACGCGGCCATCGGCATCGAGCGGAACCGGCCGAAGACCGCGCGCTCGGTGTCCCTCGCCATGCCGGACGCGGTGTTGCTCAGTCCGTAGGCGTTGACCATCACGATGATCCCGGCGATCAGGAACTCGCGGTAGTTCGAGGCGCCCGGAATGGTGATCGATCCGCCGAAGACGTACCCGAGCAACAGCATCATCATGATCGGGATCACCAGCGAGAGCAGTGGCTCGATCGGTTCGCGGATGCCGTGGGTCATGGTGCGGCGCACCAGGGCCCGGGTGTCCGCCCATGCCTTGCCGCCGCGGCTGTGCACCGCCCGGTCGCCCGGCCGCGGTGCTTGGCCGACGCTCGCTGGCGTCCCGGCACTGCGGGTGCTGCTGGAAATCGTCATGACGCCGCGCCCTCCGGTTCCGGTTCGCCGGCGCGCCGCCCGGTCAGTCCGAGGAACACCTCGTCCAGGGTCGGCCGCCGTACGCCGATGTCTTCGACGTTGATGCCCGCGTCGCCGAGGACGCGGAGGATCTCGTTGAGCATGGTGATCCGGTCGCCCTGAACGGCCATGCTGAGCTTGCGCTCGTGCTCGACCGTCGACGGTTCGCCGAGCCTGCGCAGGACGTCGGCCGCGGCGGCGAGAAAGGCCTCGTCGCGCACGATCACGTCGACCTGGTCGCCGCCGACCCGTGATTTCAGCTCGTCCGCCGTGCCCTCGGCGATCACCTTGCCGGTGTCCAGCACCGCGATCCGGTTGGCGAGCTGGTCGGCCTCCTCCAGGTACTGCGTCGTCAGCAGCACGGTGGCGCCCGCCTCGACGAGTTGCCGCATGCCGGTCCAGACCTGGTTGCGGCTGCGCGGGTCCAGGCCCGTCGTCGGCTCGTCCAGGAACAGCACCTCGGGCGCCTGGACGAGGCTGGCCGCGAGGTCCAGCCGCCGCCGCATGCCGCCGGAGTACTGCGCCACGGACCGCTTGCCCGCCTCGACCAGGTCGAAGTGCTCGAGCAGTTCGCCGGCCCTGCGCTTGGCGGCCGGGACGGTCAGCCCGTAGAGACGGCCGAACATCACCAGGTTCTCGTGTCCGGTGAGGATCTCGTCGACCGCCGCGTACTGACCGGTCAGCCCGATCCGCCGGCGGACGGCGTCCGCGTCCGAGACGACGTCGAGCCCGCTGATCCGCGCGCTGCCCGCATCGGGCCGCAGCAGCGTGGCCAGGCATTTGACCGCGGTGGTCTTTCCGGAGCCATTCGGGCCGAGCAGGCCGCACACGGTGCCCGCCTCCACGGTCAGGTCGAATCCGTCGAGGGCGGTCAGCGAGCCGTAGCTCTTCCGTATCCCTCTCGCCGCGATGGCTGTTCCGGTCGGGGTCACATTCTTCTCCTCGAACTAGCGATGGATCGCTGCCTTCCGAACGGCCGCCCGGTTAAGTTTATAGCATACGCGTAAGGCATACGCGGTTCATGGGAGAGGCGGGCGGCCTGCTCGCGCGACCCCGGACGTCGCTCCGTACCGCGCGTGCTGACCTGGCTGTTCTCCCCGCCGCGGAGAAGCGTGAGCGTCAGTGCGCACTACAATGTGCGCTGGACGAAACGGGCTGGCTAAGTCGACGAAAGCGGACCACATGGGCGATCGGCGCGGACTTGGATTGCCATCGGTGATCGAAGCGGCCTGGGGAGTGCGAGAGCGGCCGGGCAAGGCACGGCAGCGAGGGCTGAGCCTGGAGCGCATCGTCGACGCGGCGGTCGGCGTCGCGGCATCGGAGGGGCTGTCCGCGGTTTCGATGAGCCGAGTGGCGGCCGAACTCGGCTCCTCCACCATGGCGCTCTACCGCTACGTGGACACCAAGGAGGAGTTGCTCGTCCTGATGTCCGACGCGGCGTACCGCACGCCGCCGTCCGCGGGCGAGCCCGGTGAGCCCTACCGCGCGGCGTTGTCCCGCTGGGCCTGGGATTTGCACACCGTCCTGCGCGAGCACACCTGGGTGCTGCGCATCCCGGTGAGCGGTCCGCCGGTCACGCCGAACCAGGTGATCTGGCTGGAACACGGACTGGGCCGCCTCGACGGCAGCGGACTCGGCGAGCGGGAGAAGCTCTCGGTGATGATGCTGCTCATCGGGTTCGTCCGGAGCGAGGCCACGGTGATCGCCGACGTGGCGGACGCCTTCGCCTCCGCCGGAGCCGAGCATGGCGAGGCGATGTCGTTCTACGGCCAGATGCTGGGCAAAGTCCTCGACCCGGTCCGGTTCCCCGCCGTGGCCGCGGCACTGGAGGCCGGAGCGATCGACGCCGAGGACGGCCCGGACGACGAGTTCGTCTTCGGCCTGGACCGCATCCTGGACGGGATCGAGGCGCTCATCCGGACGAGGGCCGGCGCGTCCGCTTCCGGCTGAGACCGCCCGACGCAACTCGGACCGGCTGGCTGTGCCGGTCCGCAGGATGTTCGGCGACTACCGCCGGAAGTTCGGCCTGGGCGGCAAACCCCCAGCGCTCCCTTGGCCTTCGCCCTCAGGTCCTGCCGTCCGCGGTCGCCGATGGCGGCAGCAACGTCGCGGCCCTTGTCTACAACACTTGTACAAGTATTTGACAGTGGTGGCCGTGGAGGTGTTCACTGGCGGAGCGGCACCTCGTTAGGTGAGGCGTCTGTCCGGACACAGGCCACTGACCCCACGACGTCGAGAGACGCCCACGGTCAGGACACCTCTCCCCGGGTTAAGGGGTGAGGCCAAGTGGCTTCTCGCGCACGGGTGCGCGGATACGCCGGGCAGTGCCAAAGCTCTTACGAACGTGCAGGGGTGCGCCGCTCGCGGTGGAACGCGATCCCCTGTCTTGGCGCGGGCATCGACCGGTTTGGTGCCCGAGACGGCAAGGGGGGTGAGGGAATGAGCCGAAGTCGCCCGGGGCGAAGCAGCCCCTTCACCCTCGCGTCCCCGCCTGTACCCGGCATCCGAGCCTGACGCTCGACCCGCCCGGAGATTCCGGTGCGGGGTTCGCGCCTGCCCGAAACACGGTCGGCCGCAGTCCAGCTGGTCCGTCAATGCGCGAAGGAGGTGAGGGCCGTGAGTCCGTCGCACAGTCGCCGCACATCCGTGATCGATCAATCTTTGGGAGGACTCATGACAAGGATCCTGACCGGCGTCCGCCAGCCGCACGCTGAGACGACCCCGCCGGCCCCGCGCCGTCCGATCGAGCAGCCTCGTCGGCTGCGGATGATCTGGGAGCCGGTGCTCGACGAGAACGGCACGCGTCGGCTGCGTGCCCGCTGGTGCGGTGAAGCCTGATGTGGACAGTGCTGACCCGGTGCCTTCGCCGTCGCCGCGGGGACGGGTGCGAAGAGCTGCTGGCGGAGGCTCGCCGGGAGTTCGAGCGCGACTTGCTGTGCTCGCTCCCGCCGGATTTGGCAGCCGAGTTGCCGGAGGTGTCCCCGGCGGTGCTCTACGTCGGTTTCATCCTGGCCGAGCGCGGCGCTTCGCTCGGCACCTTGTGCGGCTGCCTCGGGGTGACCCGGGACCAGGCGCGAACCCTGCTGTTCCACGCCGGGCGGCGCGACGGAGGACGCGCTCTGCCCGGGCCGGAGCTGTACCCGAGGTACTGACTCCGCGGGCGAGTCCGCCCTGCGTTGATCCAGAGCGTCAGTTCGCTAATGACCTGCCGCACTGTCGGGCCGTGACGGCTCGCTCGGCACGTACAGCAGCAGGTCGAGATGGAAGAACACGCCCGTCCAGAACGCCGGATCGATCATCTCGGCGCTGATGCCCGTTCTGCCCGGCGGCGCCGGGTTAGCCGACAGCCCCTGGTGAACACTGCACCACCGCCGCGCGGCAGGGGGTGGGTGTTGGCGTAGAGCGAAGGTGACCCCGGTCACGACAGTGAACGGCGACACAAGGTCTGGGCGAAAGAGCGAGGAATTCATGGAACGCGAGAACGCTCCGGTCGACGTAATCGTGGTCGGGGCCGGCCTCTCCGGGCTTGTTGCGGCACGCCGGCTCAGCCAGGCGGGCGTCACGTCCCTGCGCGTGCTCGAGGCCCGCGACCGGGTCGGCGGGCGCACCAAGGTCCATCAACTCGGGAACGGGCGGCTCGTCGAGGAAGGCGGGCAGCTGGTCGGCCCCGAGTACCAGCGGCTCATCGCGCTGGGGGAAGAACTCGGAGTGCCGTCCTGGCCGCACAACGAGCACGGAAAGGCCGTGTTCGAGCGGCGCGGGCGCGTCATCGCATTCAGCGGATCGATGCCGTGGGCCGCGGATCCGCTGGGGTCGGCGGATTTCGCGCAGTCCTTGCTCCGGCTGGACCGGCTGTGCAAACGCTGCCCGGGCGATGACGCGCTGGGGACGCCGCAGGCGGCCAAACTGGACGCCCTCACCTTCGAGTCTTGGGTGCGCCGCAGCACCGCGACGGCGACGGCGCGGACGCTCTGGGCCATTGTCTCCTCGCTGACCCTCGGGTCTCCTCCCGGCGACTTGTCGTTGCTCTTCGTCGCCCGTCACCTGCGGCTGATCGGCGGGGTGGAGACCCTCCTCGCGTCGCTGTCCGGCGGTGACGAGAGGTCGTTCACCGGCGGATCGGCGGAGTTGAGCCGGCGGATGGCGGCCGATCTCGGGGACCGGGTCGTCCTCGGGTCCCCGATCCTGGCGATCCGGCAAGACGACGCGGGCGTCGAGGTCGATACGCCTGGCCGCACCTATCGCGCTCGCCGCGTTGTCCTCGCGATGAGTCCTCCCGATCGCGCCGCGATCCGGCTGGATCCGCAGCTTCCGCTGCCGCAGCGGACGATGAGCGAGCGGATGTCGATGATGCACGCCTACAAGGTCCATGTGGTCTATCCCGAGCCCTTCTGGCGCCGTCAGGGCCTCAGCGGCGCGAGCATGAGCGACAGCGCGCCGTTGATGCTGACCTTCGACGACACTCCGCCGGGGGAGCGGCAGGGCACCCTCGTCGGCTTCGCGCGCGGCGACGGCGGGATCCGCGCGGACCTGCCCGACCCCATGCCGAGCGACCCGGACCGGCGCCGCGAGGCCGTCCTCGCCGGGCTTGCCCGTGCGTTCGGGCCGGAGGCTCTGCACCCCGACGAGTACCACGAGATGAACTGGACCGAGGAACGCTGGACGTCCGGCTGTGTCCCGATCTGGTCTCCCGGACTGCTCACCACGTGCGGGCCGGATTACGCCGCCCCGGCTGGGCGGCTGCACTTCGCCGGCTCGGAGGCCGCTCCGGTGTGGGCGGGCTCGATGGAGGGCGCGGTTGTCGCCGGAGAACGGGCGGCGGCGGACATCGCCGCCCTGATCGACGCGGAGGCTGCCGACCGGCTGGCCTCCGCCGGGCAATCAGGCGGTCCGCGGGCTCGCCAACCACGCGAGAACGCGGTCCGCCCGCATCGCCGAGCGCGGGAATTGCGTGCGGCTCGGCCGGAAAACTGAGCAATGGAGACACGGATGACAGACCTCAACGACGCGGTCGGCAGGTCGGCGAGAATCGAGGCGGGCAGGGTGCCGGCGCGCTGGGCGCTCATCGCCGTGGCCGGGTTCCTCGGAACCGTGACGAATGCGATCGCGTTCATGCTGCCGCCCTTGCTTCCGGACATGCAGGCGCAGTACCGCCTCGACGTCGTGTCCGGAGCCTGGGTCTTCACCGCGATGACGCTGGCTTCCGGCGCGGGCTTCGTGCTCATTCCGAGGCTCTCGGATTTGCGCGGGGACCGCACGACGGCACTGGCGTCGGGCGTCGTGATGACCGCCGGCGCGTTGCTCGCCGCGGTCGGCCACACCTACGTGACGCTGGTCGCCGGGGCCGCGCTGATGGGCTTGGGCAGCGGTTCGATGCTGCTTCCGCTCGCCTTTCTGCGCCGGCTGCTGCCCGGGAGCGCGATCGGCAGCGCCGTGCGCGTGGGGATCATCTCCAGCGGAATCGGCGTGGTGCTGGGCTTGACCGGCGGCGGGGTGCTGGTCAAGTACTTCTCTGTCGACACGTTCTTCTACACGATGGCGGTGGTGCTGGCTCTCACCACGGTCGCGCTGGTGGCAGTTCTTCCGGCGGGACGGCCCGCGGCGGGCGGCCGCATGGGCGTGTTCGGAACGGTCTGGATGATCGGGTGGGTCGGAATTGTTCTCCTCGCCCTTTCGCAAGGAACGGTGTGGACGGGAAGCCTGCCGTACCTTCTTTTGGCGGCGGGGCTTGTCGCCGGGGTCGTCTGGGCAGTGGCGGAACGTCGGTCCGCGACGGCGGTCTTCGACGTCAGCCTCCTCAAAAAGCCCTACGTTTCCACTTCGTGTCTGTCGGTCGGGCTTTTCGGCGCGACGGACGGAGCGTTGCTGCTTTTGGTGACTTACTACACCCAGACTCCGGCCGCAGCCGGATACGGGCTCGGGTATGACGCATTGAAAGCGAGCCTGCTGATGCTGCCGTTCGCTTTGTCGATGTTCGCCAGCGGGACCGCGGCCGAAAAGTTCGTCGAGAAAGGCCGGCCCGGAGCAGTCCTCGTGTTCGGCGGTCTCGTGTCCGCTGCCGGTTTCCTGTGGCTCGCGGTGGCGCACGACCAGGCGTGGCACTACCTCGTCGGTTCCGCGATCATCGGTCTCGGCAGCAGGGCCGGATACAGCGGCGCGTTCGCTGTTCCGCAATACGCGGTCCCGGAGGACAAGGCAGGCATGGCCTCGGGGATGGGCGGCACCGCGATGGCCATCGGGTTCGCTTTCGGTTCGGCGGTGATCACTGCGGTGCTCGGCTCCGCCACCGACGCGGCCACCGGGTTGCCGAAGGAATCTCTCTACACCACCGGGTACGTCGTAGCGGTGGCTATGTCGGTGGTGGTTCTCATTGCCACGGGCGTGTCGCGGCTGCGCCACCCGCGCGGGATCGAGATGTGCCCTGCGGCGGCTTGACCGCCGTGATCGCGAGCGAAGGAGGTGCACCTCGGCCTGGCCCGAGGTGCACCTCCTTGGTTTCCCGGCAGAGGTGCTCAGCCGGTGATCTCCTCGACGGCGACCTCGACGACTTCGGCCGGACGCTCGCTGCCGGGGGCCTGGCGTGCGTGTTGGGCCAGGTCGTCGAAGAACGTGCGTGCGTCGATGACCTCGGGGCCGTGGACGCCTGGCCGGTCGACCTGGCCCCGTGCCGCCATGAGCGTCGCCACGGCGAGCGGGATGCCGGTCATCGTGCCCATGCTGTCGTCGGGAACGACGAGAGGACGGGCGCCGACGCGGATCCGCTTGCCGTTCTTCGTTCCTTCCGCGACGGCGAAGAGCACCGGCAGCGACGGCGCGGGACCTGCCGCGGAGCCCATCGTGCCCGGCTCGAGAACCAGTGCTCGGCCGGCCGCCGCCACGTCGAGTTCGCCGGAGCGGACCCGGTTCGCGGTGCGGATCACCGCCTCCATCAACCGCGGGCGGGACATCATGAGATTGAGGGATTCCCGCACTCCGGCACGGGAACGGGGGAGGGTCAGGGGCTCGGGATGACCGCACACCCACACCGGTGCCTCGCCCCGGCCCGGGTAGCTCAGCGTGCGCTCCTCGAGCGGCTGGGCGTCGGCGAGGCCGCCGTCGCGCCAGGCCTTGATCGTCGCGGTGCAGTTGTGCATCCAATGTTCGACCGCCGCGGACGACCGCACGCCGGGATCGACCTCGGCGCGCTGGAAACCCGAGGCGCGCCAAGAGGTGTAGATGGTTTCCACCTCGTCGCACTCGTTCATCGCCAGTACGCCGAGGAGGTTGCTGATGCCCGGGCTGGCGCCGACCCCGATCACCGCGGTGATGCCTGCTTCCCGTGCGTCGGCGTCGAGATCGAGCATTTCGAGAGTCGGCTCGAAGTCGTCGCAGATGTCGAGATAGTGGGTTCCCGTAGCGATCGCGGCGCGCAGGACGAGCGGGCCGAACCGGTAGAACGGTCCCGCCGTGTTGAGCACGAAGTCGACGTCGGCGAGCGCTTCGGCGAGCCCGGTGGCGTCGGAGATGTCCAGTGCGAGCGGCTTCGCCCGAGCGCCGAGCGAGTCCGCCAGCGCCTTCGCGGCCTCTGCGTCGCGGTCGGCGACAAGGACTTCGGCGACCTCCTCGGCAGCGGCGAGCACGCGGCAGGCATGCGCGCCCATCTCGCCCGCGCCGCCGGTGACGAGAACGCGTTTTCCAGTGCGGTGTTCAGCAGCCATGGTGATTTTCAGCCTCCTGTTTCGACAGCGGGAATCCGGTGGTCACGCGGCGATGTCCGCGATGAGTGCGTTTCGCTCGTCCGCGGTGAACGGCCGCGAGCGGCGCGTTTCGACGTCCCAGGCCACGAGCGTCGCGTCGGAGCGGTTGCATACGACGCCCGCGGCATTGCGGAGCAGTTCCGCGAGATCGACGCTCGAACGGCCCACGCGCACCGGCCGGATCACGACCTGCAGCGGGGAGTCCTCTTCGAGGACCTCCTTGAGGTACTGCATCCGGTGCGCGGCAACGACATAGGCGGGCAGGTTGGTGCGCCATCGGTCGCGCAAGTACTCGACCCGCGCCTGTTCAAAAGCTTTGGGGTAGACGGCGGCGGTCAGGTGGCCCAGGTAGTCGAAGTCGCCCGACCACGGGTGCAAGGTCGTCGTCCAGGTCATGACTCTCTCCGCGGGCTTGACAGCGAATGCATGAGCTTGTTCTATATCAAACGTCTGAAATAAGAAACCCCCGACGACCGAAGGGATCTCTTCGTGAACGACGTCAGCAGGCCGCGCCCGCCGGCGGCCGGTCGCGTCAGCCCCGTTGACGACCTGCTGCGGGCGGTCGCCCGGGACGGTTGCCGCCCGCTGCTCCGGTCGCGCGGCGAGGTCCTTTCCACCGGGGAGCTGGCTAACCGGGCTCGTGGCGCGGCTGCGGTACTGAGCCGCCGCGGTGTGTCGGCGGGGGACCGGGTCGCGCTGGTCAGCGGCAGTTCGATCGACCGGGTCGTCTGGATGTTCGGCATCTGGTGGCTCGGCGCGGTCGAAGTGTCGGTCAACGTGGAACTCCGCGGCCCGATGCTGGCCCACGTGCTGGCTGACTCGGACCCGCGCCTGATCGTCTGTCAGGACGCTTGCCTGGAGCAGGTGCGCGAGGCGGCGGCTGGCGACGTCCTGCCGATGAGCGAGCTGGCCGCTGGTCCGGTCGGGCAGGCGGAGCGGGACGAACTCGATGCGGCGCAACGAAATTTCGGTCCCGGCGACCTCGCGACCATCCTGTACACGTCAGGAACGACGGGACCGGCCAAGGGCGTGATGCTGCCGCGCGCGTACTTCTCGAATCTCGCCGAGGTCTGGATCGACCGGCTCGGCCTGAACGCTGACGACATCGGGTACTTCCCGCTGCCGTTCTTTCACGTTGACGCGCACGTGAAACTCATCGCGTGCCTGCAGTCGGGCAGCTCGATGGCTTTCCGCGAACGGTTCTCTGCCAGCGAGTACTTCGCGGACGTACGCCGGTTCGGGGCCACCTGGGCGTCCGGGGTGGGAGCGATGCTGTCGATCCTGGCCCAAGGCGAACTGCCAGAGCCGGGTTCGCATCGCCTGACCCGGATGATCGGGGCTCCGATTCCGCAGATCGCCTACGAGACGTTCGAGGACCGGCTCGGCATTCCCGTCCTCACGCTCTTCGGCCAGACCGAGTGCGACGGCATCGCGATGGACAGCGTCGAGCAGCGGCGGCGCGGCGCGGCGGGACATCCGCACGACGCGATCGATGTCCAGGTGGTGGACGAGAACGACCGGCCGCTGCCCCCGGGCGAGACAGGCGAGATCCTCTACCGTCCGCGCCGCCCGTACCTCACGGCCCTCGGCTACTGGCGCCGGCCTGAGGCAACCGTCGAGGCATGGCGGAATTTGTGGTTCCACACCGGCGATTCCGGCCATCTCGACGCCGACGGCTTCCTTCACTTCGACGGTCGGCGGACGGACAGTTTCCGCCGGCGCGGCGAGAACATCTCGGTCTGGGAACTGGAGCACAGCCTGAACACGGCCGGCGGTGTCCGGGAGTGCGTCGCGATCGCGGTGCGCGACGAGCACGGCGGCGAGGACGAGATCAAAGTCTTCGTGGTCCCGGATGGCGAGTCCCTGGTGCTCGACGAGTTCGTGGCGCACTGCCGCAAGGTGCTTCCCCGGTTCGCGATGCCGAGATACCTCACCGTCACCGACGGCGCCGAGTTCGTCCGCAGCGCCGGGACCGGCGTGGTGCAGAAGCATTTGCTGTCCCGCGACATCACGTCGCCCGAGGTCGTGGAGGTGCCGCGATGAGCACGCCAGGTGGATTCAGCTGGTCGGACGCCCTGGACGAATTCGAGGTTCGCCGCGCGCAGGCCCGCAAGCTCGGCGGCGAGCGGCGGGTGGCTCGCCAGAAGGACCAAGGCCGGTACACGATCCGCGAACGCATCGCCGCGATCTCCGAGAGCTTCAGCGAGATCGGCGAGTTCGCGGTCTTCGAGGAGCGCGACGGGCTCGGCAACCTGCTGGGCACGCTTCCGTCGAGCTACGTGTGCGGACTGGCCAAAGTGGACGGTCGCCCGGTCGCGCTCGGCGGGGAGGACTTCACGGTGCGCGCGGGCGCCCCGCAGGGCTACCTCGACCGGATGAAGGGCGGGATGGGCGGCTTCGTCGAGGATCTCGCCCACGAGTACAAGATCCCGCTGCTGATGTTCGTGGAAGGCATCGGCGGGGACGTCGCGGCCCAGGAGGACAAAGGGCACACCTACCTCACCAGTTCCCTGAGCTGGACGCGTTCTTTCGAGCTGCTCGAGGAAGTGCCGGTCCTGACGATGGTGAGCGGAGCGGCGGTCGGCGGGAGCGCGGCGCGGGCGGTGGCCAGCCACTTTTCGGTGATGACCAAGGATTCCGTGCTCTTCGCCGGGGGACCGCCGCTCGTGCGGCGCGCGCTGGGCATCGAGATCGACAAGCACGAGCTGGGCGGTGGTCTGGTCGCGACGGCGAGCGGTGCGGTCGACAACCTGGCACGCGACGAGGACGACGCGATTGCCCAGCTGCGGGCGGTCCTGAGCTATCTGCCGCAGAACGTCTGGCAGCTCCCGGCGCGCACGTCCTGCGCCGACCCGGTCGACCGCCGCGCACCGGAACTGCTCGAGATCATCCCGGAGAACCGGCGGCAGGCCTATCGCGCGGCCAAGGTGATCAAGGCCGTGGTGGACCGGGAGTCGTTCTTCGAGATCGGCTCCCGGTGGGGCAAGAGCCTGGTCACCGGCCTCGCCCGGATCGACGGGATGCCGATCGGCGTCCTCGCGAGCAATCCGCAGCATCTCGGCGGAGCGATGGACGCCGCCGCGGCGGAAAAACAGGTGCGGCTGATGAATCTCTGCACCACTTTTCACCTCCCGGTCCTCTACTTCGTCGACGTCCCCGGATTCATGGTCGGCCCGCAGGCGGAGCGGGCGAACGTCATGCGCTGGGGAGTGCGCGCGATCCAGTCGGTGGTCGAGGCGACCGTCCCCATCGTCACCGTGCAGGTGCGCAAGGCGTACGGCCTCGCCGTTTCCGCGACGTCGAACCCGGACCGGCTCGGGCTGCGCCTGGCGTGGCCGAGCGGCGAGTGGGGCGACCTTCCGATCGAAGGCGGAGTGGAAGCCGCATACCGGCGCGAAATCGAGGCGTCGGACGACCCCGCCGCGATGCGGGCACAGATCGAGGACCGCATGCGCTCGCTCGTCGATCCGTGGCGGACCGTCGAAGCGTTCGGCGTGGAGCACATGATCGACCCCCGCGAGACCCGCGAGGTCGTGGCCTCGTTCCTCGAAGCCAGCCAAGGCGCGCTCGCCGTGCAGACAAGGAAGAAACCATGAACGAAATCGTCGCCGACTGTGCGGCTTCAGTGTGGAAAATCGTGGTGACGACTGGTGATCAGGTCAGCGAGGGGGACGTGCTGCTCGTCCTCGAGTCGATGAAGATGGAGATCCCGGTCGAGGCCGAGGACGACGGCGTCGTGGCCAAGATCCACGTCGCCGAGGGAGCCGTCGTCTCCGACGGCGACGTGCTCGTGACCCTGGAGGACTGACTAGTGTTCGGCAAGGTTCTCGTCGCGAACCGGGGCGAGATCGCGGTGCGCGTCATGAAAACGTTGCGGCGGATGGGAATCGCCAGCGTCGCCGTCCATTCCGACGTCGACGCGGGCAGCTTGCACGTCCGGACGGCCGACGAGAGCGTGCTGATCGGCGCGGCCCCGGTGGCCGAAAGCTATCTGAGGATCGATCGCCTCGTCGAGGCCGCGCTGTCCACCGGGGCCGAGGCGATCCATCCCGGCTACGGCCTGCTGTCGGAGAATCCGGAGTTCGCTCGTGCGTGCGCGGCGGCCGGGCTGGTCTTCATCGGACCGAGCCCGGAGTCGATGGAGATGATGTCGTCGAAGATCCGGGCGCGGGAGACAGTTTCGGCGGCCGGCGTCCCGGTCGTTCCCGGGTGCACCGAACCGGTCCACCCCGGGCCGAAAGCTTTCGCGACGGCGGCGGCGATCGGTTACCCGGTCGCGGCCAAGGCCGCGAGCGGCGGTGGCGGGAAGGGGTTTCGCGTGGCCGCCGGTCCCGACGAACTCGCCGCCGCGGTCGAAGGTGCGGCGGGGGAGGGCGAGCGCTTCTTCGGCGACACCACGGTCTACCTGGAGCGTTATCTCGAAGACCCGCGCCACGTCGAGGTGCAGATCATCGGCGACACGCACGGCAACGTGGTCCACCTGTTCGAACGGGACTGTTCGGTCCAGCGGCGGCACCAGAAACTAGTCGAGGAAGCGCCCTGCCCGTTGCTGACCGATGCGCAGCGCGCGCGTCTCGGCGAGATCGCGGTGCGGGCGGCACGGGCCGCGGACTACTTCTCGCTCGGCACCGTAGAAGGATTGCTTGTCGGCGACGATTTCTACTTCCTTGAGATGAATACCCGCATCCAGGTCGAGCATCCGGTCACTGAGCTGGTCACGGGCCTCGATCTGGTGGCGGAGCAGATCCGCGTCGCCGCCGGGGAACCGCTCGGCTTCGGCCAGTCCGAGGTGCGAGTCACCGGCCACGCGATCGAGTGCCGGATCAATGCCGAATCGGCCGCCAAGGGCTTCCGCCCCGGCCCCGGCCGGATCGAGCGGTTCGCCGCGCCGGCCGGAGACGGGATGCGGGTCGACACCGGCGTCGCCGACGGCGACGACGTCCATCCTTACTACGACCCGTTGATCGCCAAGGTGATCGCCTGGGGCGAGGACCGCCGGGCCGCCACCGCCGCCATGCGCAAGGCCCTCGACGCGACCGCGGTCACGGGCATCCCCACGCTGCTCCCGTTCCACCGCGCGCTGCTGGCGAGCGAGGAATGGGAACGGGCAAGCACGTGCCGTGAGCTGGTCGGGGACCGGTCTTGGCTGAAGTCCACCGACGCCTGGACGGACCGGTCCGGGTGACCGGTGCAGTGTGCACCGCGCTGGGGGAGCGGACACCTCAGATGTGTGTGGCGCGCGCTGTGGCCGATGTCGAAACATGGGCACCGCGCCGGGCGAGCGGCCCGGCGGACGGAGTTCGGGAGTGCGCCCATGGCAGGCAACGGAGCCTTTGACGCCGGGTCGCGGCGGCCGGCCAGTCCGGCCTCAGCGCCGCGCCGCGCCGAGGGTGCTCAGCGCGAGCGCGGAGTCGACCCAGTCCTGGACGGGCGGTGCGACAGCGGGATCGCCGCCGTTCCAGAGGTTCGAGCCGAGCACTTCGTAGCTGGCGTAACCGTCGATGACCGCCACCAGGTGGTCGCCGATCTGCCTCGCCCGGGACGTGGGCAGGCCGCGCGCGTCCAGCGCGGCGCGCACGTGGTCCTCGACCGTCGAGCGCCACGACTTGAGGTAGTTGAGCATTTCCTCCCCGAGCTTGTCCGGGGAGCTGGCCGCTTCGGCGTAGAAGAACAGCGTGATCCGGGCGAAGGCCACCGACGGCCCGTCGAGCGGCAGGTGCGCGGCGAGGATGCGGACCAGCCGCTCGACCGGTTCCAGTTCGGTGTCCTCGGCGATCGCGGCCAGCCGGCGGCCGGAGAGCCAGAACGTATGCCGGAAGGCCAGCCGCAGCAGGTCGTCTCGGCCGCCGACGTAGTGGTTCAGCACGCCGGTTGACCAGCCGCTGCGGTCCGCGACCTCGCGCAGGGTGACGGCGGCGACGCCGTCCTCGGCGACGATCGCCAGCACGGCGTCGGCGATCTCGGCACGCCGCTGGCGATGGTCGACGATCTTCGGCATGCGCCTATTTAAACACAACCGTCTGACTTAAATACCGAGCAAGGAGCACGCCTATGACCGTGCCTGGCCTGCCTTCGCGCGGCGGCGACACCGACGCGCTGATCATCGGCGCGGGGCCGTCCGGCGCCACCGCGGCCCGGCTGCTGGCCGAGAGCGGATTCCGCGTGACTGTCCTGGAACAGGGCGACTGGCCCGCTGTCGCCGACTATCCCAGCGACAAGCCCGAACGCGACCTGCTCGTCGCCGGTCCCTGGAACCCCAACCCCAACCACCGCGGCGGGCCGAGCGACTATCCCGTCAACGACTCCGAATCGGACGTGCATCCGTTCATGTTCAACGGGGTCGGCGGCAGCAGCGTCCTGTTCTGGGCGGAGTGGCCGCGGATGATCCCGTCCGACTTCCGGGTCCGCACGCTGGACGGCGTCGCCGACGACTGGCCTCTCACATACGAGGAGCTGCTGCCGTACTACGAAGCGGTCGACGAGATGATCGGCGTTTCGGGGCTGGGCGGCAACATCGCTTACCCGCCCGGCTACGAGCTGCCCCAGCCGCCGCTGCCGATCGGCCGCCTCGGCCGGATCGCGGCCGAGGGCATGAACAAGCTCGGCATCGGCTGGTGGCCGGGCACGTCGGCGATCCTGTCGCAGGGCGTCGGTTCTCGCGGCCCGTGCGCACGATGGGGGACCTGCGGCAGCGGCTGTCCGGAGGGAGCGAAGGCCTCCTTCGACGTCGCGATGTGGCCCGGCGCGCTGGCGGCGGGAGTCACTCTGGTGACCGGGGCGCGGGTCCGGGAGATCACGGTCTCCGGCCAGGGCCTCGCGACTGGTGCCACGTGGATCGACCGAGCCGGGACCGAGCGGCACACGTCCGCGCCGGTGGTGATCGTGTGCGCCAACGGGATCGGCACCCCTCGGCTGCTGCAGCTGTCCACGTCGCCGTTGTTCCCGGACGGGCTCGCGAATTCCTCTGGCTACGTCGGGCGCAACCTGATGATGCATCCGGTGGCGACGGTGCTGGGCGAGTACGAAAAGGACGTTGAGCCCTGGCTCGGGCCGGAGAGCCACCCGATCTGGTCGATGCACTTCGCGGAGACCGATGCCAGCCGCGGCTTTCACCGCGGCGCCAAGTGGACGGCGGTCGTGCTTCAAGGCCCGGTGGGCCTGCTGCAACGGTTCGCGGAGTTGCCGCTCGCCGAGCGGACCGGAGTGGCCGGGCACGAGCTGGTCGAGCGGCTGTACGGCCGGGCGTTCGAGATCTCGGCTTCGATCGAGGACCTGCCCGACTTCGGAAACCGGGTGACGCTCGACCCGGATCTCGTTGACAGCGACGGCATTCCGGCGCCGAAGATCCAGTACACGATGTCGGACGAGAGCAAACGCGCGCTCGACTGGAATCTGGACCGGATCGTCGAGGTCCATGAGGCGGCCGGCGCCGTCTCCACCAAGCGCGTGGATTTCGGGGGCGACACCGGCTGGCACCTGCTCGGCACCGCCCGCTGCGGCACGGATCCGGCGACGTCGGTGGTCGACGGCTACGGGCGCTCGCACGATGTCCCCAACCTGTATGTCTTCGACGGCAGCGTCTTCGTGACGTCCTCCGCGGTCAACCCGACCCCGACGATCACCGCCTTCGCGCTGCGCGCCGCCGAGCACCTGATCGAAACCGCCGCCGGCCAAAGGACTCCGCTGTGATCGATTTCCCTGACGACAAGGCACGTTCCGGCGCGGCGCGCCTCGCCGACCTGTGGTTTCCCGGGACCGGACGATCGCCCAGATTGACCGCCCTGCCCGGCTACGACGCGCTCCTGCGCCGGGCGCTCCAGGCCAATCCCGAGCTTTCCGCGGCTTTCGTCCAGGTCGCCGAGATGGCTGCCGCGACTGACGAACTCTCGGCGGAGACGGTCGCGGGCTGGCCGCCCGAACTCGCCGAAGCGGCCTTCTACTTCCTCAGCAGCACCTACTACATGGCGCCCGAGGCGCGGCAGGCAGTCGGTTATCCGGGCCAGGTCCGGACGCCCTCGGCAGAGGCCACGCCCGACCAGGTGCTCGATGACGCCCTGCTGGCCCCGGTGCTCGCGCTAGGCCCCACCTACGTCCCCACCCCCTCCGCCGATCGAAGGAGCCTGAGATGACCCCCGAGAAAATCCTGGCCGCCGCCCAGCGGCGCATCGACGACCTGGCACCGGCCCAGTACATCGGCGGCGGCTTCATCGCGAGCACGAGCGCCGAGACGATCGAGGTGACCAGTCCCGGCACCGGCACGCGCCTGGGGGTCGCGGCGAACGGCACTGCGGCCGACGTCGACGCTGCGGTCTCGGCGGCGCGCACCGCGTTGCCAGCCTGGGCGCGGAGGACGCCCGGTGCCCGAGCCGAGGCGCTGTTCCGATTCGCGGACCTCATCGACGAACACGCCGAACTGCTGGCCGCGCTCGAAGCGCTCAACGTCGGCAAGTCCTACGCCTACGCGGCCTACGAGATTCCCCTTGTCTCCGACTGTTTCCGGTTCATGGCCGGAGCCGCGCGGACCACGCAGACGCCAGCGGCCGGCCAGTACGTCGAGGGCAACCTGTCCTACATCCGGCGCGAACCCGTCGGAGTGATCGGCGCGATCACGCCGTGGAATTTCCCGTTGCTGATGGCCGCCTGGAAAATCGCGCCAGCGCTCGCGGCGGGGAATACCGTCGTGCTCAAACCGTCCGTGCTGACACCGCTCAGTACCTTGGTCCTGGCCGATCTCGCCACGGGTGTCCTCCCAGACGGCGTGCTCAACATCGTGACCGGCGCGGGCGCGACGGTCGGGCACGCGATGAGCCACCACGACGGCATCGACATGATGGCGCTGACCGGCAGCGTCGGCTCCGGCCAACAGGTCGCGGAGGGCGCGGCGACCACGGTCAAACGGGTGCACCTCGAACTCGGCGGCAAGGCTCCGGTGGTGGTGTTCCCGGACGCGGACCTGGATCTCCTCGTGCAGACGCTGATCGCCGTGGGGTACGGCAACGCGGGCCAGGACTGCGGCGCGGCGACGAGGGTGATCTGCCACGAGGACGTGCGGGACCAGCTCCTGGAAGCGCTCGCGGCGGCCGCACGGGAACTTCGCAGCGGAAACGCCGCGTCGGGCGAGGAGTACGAACTCGGTCCGTTGATCAGCGCGGCCCATCGCGCCCGGGTCGCGGACATGGTGGACCGGGCGCGCCAGGACGGCGCCAAGGTCGTCCTCGGCGGCGAAATCCCCGAAGGCCCCGGATTCTTCTACCCGGCAACGATTCTCGCCGACGTGGCCGCCGGATCGGAGATGGCGCGCGAGGAAGTGTTCGGCCCGGTGATCTCGGTGGAGACCTTCGCCGCCGACGCGGAGGCGCTGGCCAAGGCCAACGACGTCGAATACGGCCTCGCGGCTTCGGTGTGGACCAGCGACCAGGCCCGGGCGCTCCGGTTCACCGAGGACCTGGCGTTCGGCTCCGTCTGGGTCAACACCCACCTCGCCTTCGCCAACGAGATGCCGTGGACCGGCTTCGGGAAATCGGGTTACGGCCGCGACAACTCCGCCTACGCCCTCGAGGACTACACCCGCACCAAGCACGTGATGCTCCCGATCGGGACGCCGCCGGACGCCTGAGCACGACGCCGGCGGGGCCTGGTGCACTCTGCACCAGGCCCCGTCCGAGGGTGCCACGGATGTGCGTGGCGTCCGCCGCACCCGTTGGCACAGCATGACTTCCAGGCCGGACGACCGGCCTGAGCAGATCGAGACGAGGAGCTCACCATGGCCGGCAACGACGCCCGCCCCGAGGCCGCCGACATCGTCATCATCGGAGCCGGGGTCTCCGGCGTGGGATCGGCGTGCTACCTCCGGGACGCCTTTCCCGGCAAGAAGATCGTCGTGCTCGAAGGCCGCGGCCGGATCGGCGGCACCTGGGACCTTTTCCGGTACCCGGGCGTGCGGTCCGATTCCGAGCTGCACACTTACGGCTACCAGTTCAAACCGTGGAGCCACGAGCACGCGATCGCGGACGGGCACCTGATCCGCGAGTACCTCGAAGAGACCGCCGCCGAGCACCGCATCGACGACCTGATCCGCTACCACCACCAGGTCGTGTCGGCCGACTGGTCCAGCGCCGAGGGGGCCTGGACGCTGCAGGTCCGGGTCGCGGTTCCCGGCCAGAAGGCGAAAACCGTGGCCATCAAGACCAAATGGGTCTACGGCGCCACCGGCTATTACCGGTACGACCAAGGCTTCACGCCCGGCTTCGAAGGCCGCGAAGACTTCGAAGGCGACATCCTGCACCCGCAGTTCTGGCCCGAGGACTACGACTACGCGGGCAAGAAGGTCGTCGTGATCGGCAGCGGCGCGACCGCCATCACCATGGTTCCGGCCATGACGACCGGCCCCGGCGCGGCCGACCACGTGACGATGCTGCAGCGCACCCCGACGTACGTCATGACGCTGCCGCGCATCGACAAGATTTCCCAGCTGCTCTACCGCGTTCTCGGCCTGCGGCGCGGCTACGCCCTCACTCGGCTCAAGAACGTGTGGCGGGACTTCTTCTTTGTCGGGTACCTGCTTAAGTTCCCGAACTCCGGGCGGAAACTGATGCGCAACCTCACCCGAAAAGCGTTGCCCAAGGGCTATGCCGTCGACACGCATTTCAACCCGCCGTACAAACCCTGGGAACAGCGGCTGTGCATGACGCCGGACGGAGACTTCTTCAAGGCGATCTCCGCGGGCAAGGCCTCCGTCGCGACGGACACGATCGACCGCTTCACCAAAACCGGCGTCCTGCTGGCCTCGGGCGAGGAGATCCCCGCGGACGTGATCGTCACCGCGACCGGGCTCGCCATGCGCATGTTCGGCGGCATCCCGCAGACGGTCGACGGGGAGAAGCTGGACCTCGGCTCCTGCGTGACCTACCGCGGAATGCTGTTGTCCGGCCTGCCGAACTGGTCCTTCGCGTTCGGCTACACGAAATACTCGTCGTGGACGCTCAAGGTCGGCCTGACCGCGCAGTACGTGATCCGGCTGATCCGGCACCTGGACGAGCACGGCTACACCAAGGCCGTGCCGGTGGCCGAATCCGGGATGGCGACCGAACCGCTGCTCGACCTCAACGCGGGTTACGTGACGCGCGCCGCGGACACCACGCCCAAACAGGGCACCAGCCTGCCGTGGCGGATGCTCACGTCGTACCAAGCCGACAAACGGCTGCTCAAGGGCCCGCTCTACGACGACCATCTGCAGTTCAGCTCCGCCGGCCGCCAGTCGGCGGTCCGCGCCGCGTCCGTGCGCGAGGAGCAGGTCCGATGAACGCCGCGGCCACCCGCATCTCGGCCGGGGACTGGGTACAGCGGCAGCTAGGCGTCGGTATCGGCAGGCTTCCTGCGGCGCTGTTGAAGCGCCTCGCGAAAGCGCCGGTGAACGCGGACGGGGAGCAGATGGCTCCCGAGATCGCGATGCTGATGTCCACTGTCGCGAAAGCCCCGGACTTCAGCGACCTCACTCCCGCGCAGGCGCGTGCCGCCGAGCTGAAGGACGCGGCGATCTATGGCGAGCGCCCGCTTCCGATGCGCAGAGTGGAGGAACTCCGGCTGCCGAACGGCCTCGCCGCGACCCGATACCGCCCGGGGGCGTCCTCCTCAGGACTGATCGTGTTCTTCCACGGCGGCGGGTTCGTGCTGGGCAGCCGGGCCGCTTACGACGGTCCGGTCCGGTTGCTCGCACACCACACGGGAATGGACGTCCTGTCAGTCGAGTACCGCCTCGCCCCGGAAAGCCCTTACCCCGCAGCACATAACGACGCGATGGTCGCCTGGCAGTACGCCCTCGCACAGGCCGCCGCGTGGGGCGTCCCGCAGGACCGCATCGCCGTGGCGGGAGACAGCGCAGGAGGGAACATCGTCGCGGTGCTCGCCCACAAGCTGCGCGACGCCCGGCAAAAGCCAGTGCTTCAGGTGCTGATGTACCCGGTCACCGATCTGGCCGGTTCCCGGTCCTCGAACCGGGAGTTCGCTGACTCGCCCGCATTGACCGCCAAGCAGATCGCGTGGTTCACCGACCACTACCTGCCGCCGTCCGTCGACCGCGCCGACCCGCGCGTGTCGCCGTTGTTCGCCGACGACCTGACCGGCTTGCCGCCGGCGCTCGTGACGGTCGCGGGCTTCGATCCGCTCCGCGACGACGGCCTCGCCTATGCCGCCAGGCTGACCGAAAGCGGTGTCCCCACCGAACTGATCAGGGAGCCGGGCCTGGTGCACGGCTACCTCTCGCTCACCGCGCTCAGCACGACCAGCCGGGACGCGGTCAAACGCGCCGCGTCTGCCATCGCGTCGGCCATGGCGTGAACGCACCCGATGAGCACCGGGCCGGGCGTCGGGACTGCACCCGGCGCCCGGCCCGGCCACCACGCCGCCGACAGGAGCCGCCATGCTGAACCTTTCCGTCCTCCTGGAGGACTCCGCCCGCAATCACCCAGCCAGAACCGCGCTGGTGCTGGGCGAGAAACGCCTGACCTACCGCGAAGTCGACGCCGCGGCCGACCAAGTGGCGAACCTCCTGTCCGAACGCGGCGTCAGGCCGGGCGACAAGGTCGCGCTCAGCTGCCCGAACGTGCCGGAGTTCGCGATCGTCTACTACGGCATCCTCAAGGCGGGCGCGGTCGTCGTACCGCTGAACGTGCTGCTCAAGCGGCGCGAGATCGCCTACCACCTCGCGGACGCCGGCGCGGTCGCGTATTTCTGCTTCGAAGGCACGGCGGAGCTTCCGATCGGCCAGGAGGGACAGCAGGCCTTCGACGACGTCGATTCCGTCGAGCATTTCTTCCTGATCCCTGCCGATCCGGACGCGCCTGCCTCGATCGCGGCGGAGACCTTGACGGATGCCCTTGCGGGACAACCGGAAGCGTTCGAATCCGTGGTCACCGAGGCAACCGACACCGCGGTCATCTTGTACACCTCCGGAACCACAGGTCAGCCGAAGGGCGCCGAGCTGTCGCACGGAAACACGATGCTCAACGTGCTCACGGCGAACCGGATCCTCCGGAATCGGCCGGCCAGCGACAGCCACGTGGTGTGCCTGCCGCTTTTCCACACGTTCGGCGCCACCGTTCAGCTGCACGTCGGTTTCTCGACCGCGGCCACGCTCCACCTGGTGCCGCGCTTCGACGCCGGCCACGTCGTCCGCCTGATGGCCGAAGAGGACATCACCTTCTTCGCAGGCGTGCCCACGATGTGGTGGGGACTGCTGCGAGAGCTGACCCCTGACGTCGACGTGGCCCGGATCGCCAAGAACCTGCGCATCGGGATGTCCGGCGGAGCCTCCCTCCCCGTCGAACTGATCAAGGAAATCGACACCCGCCTCGGCGTGCGGATCCTCGAGGCCTACGGGCTGTCGGAGACTTCGCCGCTGGCGACGATCGGCGACCCGGACGCGCCGTCCCGCCCCGGCTCCATCGGCAAGCCCGTCTGGGGTGTCGAGGTGAAGCTGATCAAATCGGATTGGACCGAGGTCACCGGCCCGGGCGAGATCGGCGAGATCGCCGTCCGCGGGCACAATGTGATGAAGGGCTACCACGGACGGCCCGAGGCGACCGCCGAAGCGATCCGCGGCGGATGGCTGCGCACCGGAGATCTCGCCCGCCGGGACGAGGACGGCTGGTACTACATCGTCGACCGGTCCAAGGACATGATCATCCGCGGCGGGTACAACGTGTACCCCCGGGAGATCGAGGAGGTTCTGCTGACCCACCCGGCGGTTTCCCTCGCGGCTGTCGTGGGCGTTCCGCACGAGAGCCACGGCGAAGAGGTCAAGGCATTCGTAATCCTCCGCGGCGGAACCGAGGCGACCCCGCGCGAACTGGTGGAATGGAGCAAGGAACAAATGGCCGGCTACAAATACCCGCGGATAGTGGAGATCGTCGATTCCCTGCCGACGACCGCCACCGGCAAGATCCTCAAGAGGCAGCTGCGATGACTCAGCAGCCTCGGTACGACGTGGCCGTGCTCGGCTGCGGGATGATGGGATCGGCGCTGGCGCGAAGGTTCGCGGCCAGCGGGCTGGCTGTGACAGCGTGGAACCGGACGTCGCAACGGGCCGAAGCGCTCGCCTCGGACGGCATCCGGCCTGCCGCGTCCGTCGCGGAGGCCGTGGGGGAGGCCGGGCTGGCGGTCGTCTGCCTGTCGGACATCGACGGGGCCCGCGCCGCACTCGAATCAGCGCCGAGTCTGGCCGGGCGCACTGTCGTCAACCTCAGCGACGGAACCCACGACGACGTCGAAACGCTGGCGCGACGGCTGGACGAGCGCGGTGCCTCCTTCCTGGACGGGGCGACGTTCTGCTACCCCGAACAGATCGGCGAGCCGAACGCGATGCTTGTCTTTTCCGGCCCCGCTCAGGTTTGGGCGGAGCACGAGCCCGCCCTCCGGCTGCTCGGCGGGCGCGCGCGACACGTATCCGAGGACGTCGGCGGAGCGAAGCGGCTGTACCTGGGCAGCGGAGCCTTCTTCGTGACCGCGCTGACCGGCTTCGTCGAGTCGACAGCCTGCCTGCTGCGGCGCGGCCACACGCTCGAGGAGATCCGGGACACCACGCTGTACGGCCTTGAACTGCTGCGCCACGCCACCGAAGAAGCGGCCGTCGCGATCGAGTCCGGGCGCCACGAAACCGACCAAGCGACCATTCACGTCTTCGCCGAGGGCACCCGGAAGGTCCTCAGCGAGCTGCAGAACACGGGCATCGACGCGTCGGTGATGGCAGCGGTGACGAGCAAGCTCGACGCGGCGGAGGACGCCGGCCTCGGGCACCTCGGATACTCCGCGCAGGCCCTGCTCTAGTCGGTGGCCTGCAGCTCCACCAGCGCCAATGCGGTGTCCACCGCGGCCGGGTTCTGCGCGAGCGGGCGCGGGAGCAACTCGTCCACCCGCACCAGGCGGCGATCGATCGTGTTGCGATGCGCGAACAGCCGTTCTGCCGCCTTCGAGGTGTTGAACTGCTCGGCGATGAAGACCCGGACGGTCTCGCGCAGCACCGGGTCGGCGGTCGCCAGCTCGCCGAGCGTGTCAGTGACGAACTGCCGCGCCTCGGCGAGGTCGTTGGTGAGCAGCGAAACAAGCTGAACGTCCTCGAAGTGGACGGCGCGGCACCCGGACCGAAGGCGCGTGAGCAGCCCCTGCGCCGCGGCCGCGTCGAGGTGGCTGCGCCGGAAGCCGTGCACGTCGGAGGCCGGCCGCCCCAAGGCGATCCGCACCTGGGGAACGTCCGCCGTGATCCGGTCGAGTTCGGCTCGGGAGGGCGCCGAACTCGCCGGAAGCCACATCCAGAGCGTCGTCGTCCCCGCGACCAGGGTCAGACGGCGCGCGGCGCCAGCGGCGCGCATGACCCGCTCGGCCGCGTCTTCGAGGAAAGCGAACTGGTCGGGGGAGCCGCCCCAGAGGATCGCCGCGACGTGATGCCCGGTGAGTGCGTAGCCGAGCTGGGCTTCCGCCCGAGGCCGCGTGATCGGTGCGCCGCGCAGCAGCAGCTGCACAGTCGCCAATCGCTCGCTTTCCGGCCCCTCGGCCAGTTCGGCCCGCGCCTCGTCGATATAGGTCGCGACCGCGGCCATCGAGTCGTCCACATAGGTCACCAGGGAATCGCCGGAGATGTCGACCAGCTCGCGAAGCTCTTCCTTGTCGTCGGTCGCCTCGAAGCAGAACCGCAACCACGCGGACCAGCCGACCCGCTGCGACGCCCGCCATGCTTCGACGTCGTTCGTGTCCATCCCGCGCAACGCGAGGTCGCGCGCGTAATGCCGGGTGTCGGGGATCATCGTCGTCTCGACCCGGCAGCCGGGATCGTCGATGTTGGCGATGAGCCAATGCGCCAAAGTGGACGCACAGTAGACGCGGTCCATTTCGGACAGGACCGGATCCTGGGCGAGGGCGCGCTCGCGCAGGCTGTCCTGGCCCGCAGCCCACATCTCCTGCGCGATCTCGGCCTGGTGCACCTGCATCTTCGCCGCGGCGGCACGGAACAGCTCGCGCACCCGCTGCGAAGACCGCTCGTTCTCCGTGTCCACCGTTGCCTCCAAACCCGCGCTGGACGAACAGCCTAGGCGCAGACGCGGTGGCCGTCACGAGTGCAGAGTGCACCGAACCGTCGGCCAGCGCGGTGTTCCTTGGTGTAGGTCGCCACCCCCGGCCCCGAGGAAGGTGGGGCGCGCCACCGGTTCGGTCCGGTGCGGTACGCGCCCGCGAAGGAGAATCCTGTGTCCAATGCCAAACTCGCGCTCTACACCCGGACGATGGACGAAATCTGTGCCGCCGTCGCCGCCCACGACCTCGACAAGGTGCTCAAGTATTTCGACGACGAATGCGTGGTAGTCAACGGCGCGGGCGGAACGGTGGGCGACAAAGCGGCCCTGGTCCCCGGATTCGAGGAAATGTTCGCGACGTTCCCCGACTGGACCCCGCGCGTGGCGGCGTCCTTCCTGGAGGGTGACACGATCGGCGTCCTTTTCGAGGTAACCGGAACCGTCGGCGGCACCGGCCCGAAGGTGACCTGGATCGGCACCGGCTACTCCACCTTCGACCCGGAAACGCTGAAGATCGTCCGCGACGTCTACTTCATGGACGAGGCAGCACTCGAACAGAAGATCAACGACGTCGTGTCGGCCGAGTGAGGGGCCTCGCGGTCGTGCTCTTTGTCGGATTCTTCGCACCCCGCGCCGGGGCTGACCGCGCTCGGGATTTGTTGCGCGGCAACGAGAAATCTGGCATCGCGCCGCGGCGATTGCTCGCGGTCGTCCGGCCAGCCATGCCAGTTCGTTCAGCTAGCCGATTGAGAGTGATGGTTGGCCGGCCACTGCTATTGGCCTGAGAACAGACGACCTAACGATCCACGATCAGCGGCAGAGTCGGATGTTCGCGAATAGGTGCGGGCGGGTCACCGCTTGGTGGCTGGGCTGACCTCATCAAGAGGGTGGTTCCTCGGACAAGTGCTCTCGCCAGGAAGCGAACTTGCGACCGCGGAGCTGTCCTCGAAGATGGCGAAGGCGGCGTCACACGGTGCCTGCCGCCCGGCGCTTCCTGTTGGTGTGGGTGCGGTCGGTGGTCCAGGCGAGCACGGCGACGACGGGGAAGGCCGCTGCGGTGAGGGTGACCGCGTGCCAGCTGCCCCAGTGGTAGGCAAGGGTGCCGAGTTGGGAGCCGATGGCGCCGCCGATGAAGAAAGTGGCGATGTAGACGCTGGTGATTCGGGCGCGGGCGGCCGCGTCGAGTTGGTAGATGATGTGCTGTCCGAAGATCAGGGAGCACTGCACGGCGCAGTCCAGGAGGACCGCGGCGGCGGCGAGGGCGACGATCTGGTGGGCGGCCAGACCGGCCCAGGCGAGGGCGGCTGAGGCGAGCAGGCAGGTCACGGGAGTGAGCCGGTGGGCGAGTCCTCGGTCGGCGAGGCGGCCGGCGAGAGGTGCGACGAGCGCGCCGGCGGCGCCGACGAAAGCGAACAGGCCGATCTGGAGCTGGGAGTAGTTGTACGGCGCGGCGGCCAGGACGTAGGAGATCGTCGTCCAGAACGCGCTGAAGGCGGCGAACATGCAGGCGTGGTAGAAGGACCGGCGGCGCAGTCGAGGATGCACGCGGACCAGGCTGGTCGTGGAACGCAGCAGCGCGCCGTAGGTATGGGTGCTGGTGGGGGCCCGGCGGGGCAGTGCGCGGCGCAGGACCAGGGACAGGACCGCCATCAGCGCGGCGGAGACCAGGTAGACGGCGCGCCAGCCCGCGACGTCCGCGAGCAGGCTGCCGATGGTGCGGGAGAGCAGGATCCCGGCGAGCAGTCCGCTCATGACCTTGCCCACCACGGCGCCGCGCAGGTGATCGGGGGCGAGGTCGGCGGCGTAGGGGACCAGGACCTGCGCGACGACGGAGGTGGCGCCCGCGACGAGCGCGGCGGCGAGCAGGACGGTGAAAGTGGGGGCGAGGCCGCCGGCGGCCATGGCCAGGGCGGTGACGGTGAGCAGGACGGAGACCAGGCGGGAGTTCTCGATGCGGTCGCCGAGGGGGACCAGGAACACCATGCCGGCGGCGTAGCCGAGCTGGGTCAGCGTGATCAGCAGGCCGGCGGTCGAGTCCTGGAGCTGGAAGGTCCGGCGCAGCATCTCCAGCAGCGGCTGGGCGTAGTAGAGGTTGGCCACGGTCAGCCCGCAGGAAACGGCGAGCAGGACGACCAGCCGGCCAGGCACTGCTCGCTGGTGCGTATTCGGCTGGGTGGCTGCGGGCATGATCTATCTCCGGATGCGGACGCGGGGAGGGCTGCAGGCGAGTCGGTAGCGATCAGCCCGCTGGCATAGAATCTAGATTCAACATTGAACTCAGGTTCAATATAGAACCCGGCAGGTACGATGTCAACCATGAAGAACCCGGGCGACCCGCTGCCTCAGGGGATCGAAATCGGTGCTCTGTCCAGGATCATCCGGCAACACTTCGCCGACCGGATCGAGCAGGTCATCCACCCTCTGGGGCTCACCCTCGGGCAATGGACGGTGCTGCGGGAGCTGAAGCGGGCGCCCGGTGCCTCCGCCTCGGAACTCGCACGCGCCGCGGTCCACACGCCGCAGGCGGTCAGCCGTCTCGTCCGGAGCCTGCAAGAGGAGGGGCTGGTGGAGCGCTCCCCGGCCCGGGGCCGGGTGGTGGACAACAATCTCACGGCCAAGGGGCACAAGCTGATGGACGAGACCTTCGTCCAGATCGAGGCCCGGCTGGCTCCGGCACTGGAGAAGTTCGGCCGGGCCGATGCCGAGGAGTTCCGACGGCTGTCTCTTCTTCTCGTCAAAGCCCTGGAAGACTCGGCCTGAACTGGAGACTTGGGGCGCAGGGCTGCTGCGGCAGGACTCTGCAGAGATCGCGGCGGAGCAGTGTCCATGCCCTGGTCTTGCCCTTGAGGTCGGCGAAAGCGCACGGATCGCAGTTCATTGAGACGCGTGGATGCGACTGAACGCCTGCCACGCCCAGAGAGCACGTGAACCGCCGCACCGCCTGTCTGCCGCCGACGACGTCCGCCCGGCCCACGACGAACTCGCCGAAACGACCGGCAAAGCCCAGGCCGTTGTCGCGCTGGCCGGGCGGCTCTGTCTGGCCAACACCGCCATCCGCCGCCATTTCCCCGACACCGCCGCCGAGCTCGCGCAGCAGCGAGCCGTAGCCCCCGGCGCCCCAGGCGCCGCGAACATCCGGTGCCTCATTCTGGAAAGCTTTGGCTCGCCGATCAGATTGTCGTGCGCTGGATACGAGGTTTCGTCAGCGAAGCTGTCCGCCGCCACCGTCGGCTAGCACCGATGAGGTGTGCTGAGCATCAGGCAGAGTCGCTTGTTGTGATCGCAGGCATCACCATGGCCAAGGTTGTCCTCCAGTTGGATCGGGGCTTATCGCGAACTGCGCACCGTCGGGACTCATTCAGCGGACCGGAGCCAGAGACTGTCGCGATCACGGATCTCCGGGCGAGCAGACCGACTGGATGCCCGGACGAACTCACGGCCTCCTGCAGGCGGACCGCCTCCGCCGACGTCAGAGGCCGAGGACCGGCACGGTCACCCGGGCAGCGTCGCCGGGATCGAGCTTCTCGGCCTTTGCGCACGGCTCGTTTCACCGGGAGCACGTAGCCGCGCGTGCTGTCTCGCCCGAGATGTCCCCGGACAGGGCGACGGAGGTCCACGTTTCGGTCCGCCGCGCGTGCCAGATCCACAGTTCAGCGTCGAAGTGCACTTCCACGCCACCAGCGTCGCACGCGCCACCGACAGTTCCGGGGCGATCCGCGAGCAGTTCGCACCCGGGTGGCGGAGGGTGCGGCGGCAATGTCGCGTTCGTCCCGGGATTCGTGCTCCCTTCGGCTACACGACCGGCGTAATTGCGTTAACCGGTCACCGAGCCGTGGGCTGGCCGATCCCGCTGCAAGACACGGCATTCGGTGCAACGGCCGAGGCGCGGCCTCCACCAGGTTGGGTGATCGTGACGACGAGACACCCTCCCCGGCCGATGCGAAGGTGATCTTGCCAGGGGTGGTCAGGGGAGGGGTGCTGGGTGGACTCGGTGGTCGAACGCCTCATTCCGGTCACGGTCGTCGCGCTGCCGCTGTCGCAGATCCTCTGGGTCGTGCTGGCGGTGCGCCGAAGTCGGCGCTGGCCGGCCTCCGTCGCGACGTTCACCGCCGCGATCGACACCGCGATCCTGCTCTGCGGCGGACTGGTCGTCGTCCTGGTCACGGCGCCCGCCGGGGACGCCGAAGGCAGCACCTTGCATCTGATCCCGGGCCAGGATGTCGCCACGCTGGGAGAAGACGCGGGTTGGCAGATCGCGGGCAACCTGGTGCTGCTGGCACCGCTTGCCGCGCTAGTCCCGTTTCGGTTGCAGTGGCTGCAGTCGCTCACCCGAGTAGCAGCGGCGGCGGCGCTCGTCTCGATCGGAATCGAAGCCGTGCAGTACCTGTTGGACGCTGGCCGGGTCAGTGCCACCGACGACGTCCTGTTGAACACCATCGGTGCCACCGCCAGCGCGCGCCTGACTCGAAGTCTCTGGTGTGCGCTGTCCCCGACGATCCCTCGCCCGCGCGAAGGGACCGAGACCGTGGCCGCCAGCGCTACGACTCCCGGTGGGCTGGAGGATCTTCGCGCTAAGGCTCGCTCGGGGAACGCGGACACGCGCGCCCGTGATCAGCGTTAGCGCGTAGACCGGGTCGTGTTCCAGGACCGCAACGGTGACCACGGCCAGCGCCGGGCGTAACACCAGCAAAAGCGCGGCCGACCAGAGATTGTGGCGGGCAGGCCTGCCCGCGGATGAATGCACGGTGGGCAAGCTGAGGTGTCTTTTGACGCCGCGTGGGGAGTCTCATGATCGGTCGGATCCTGTGCAGTGCCGTCTGCGCCGTCGGCGCGGCCTACCTGGTGAACCTGGCCAGCGACCGCAACAGCGTGGGGACGGTCGCCGCGGGACTTGGCGTGGCAGCGGTCTTGACCGCGATCCAGTTGGCGCAGAGCGGTGTTGCTGGCGGTTCGCAGAAAGTGCGAATTCGGCCTGACGGCGACGGCGGCGGCTCGAGAATCTGGATGACGATGGGAGTGTTCCTCGGCACCACCGGGATAGCCCTGTTCTGGGTTTCGAATGACCGCTGGTATTCGATTCCGGCTGCAGTCGGCATGCTCCTGGTGGCCGTGTTCTGCGTCGGTATCTCCGTGAACTCCTGGTGGACGTTCTACTGCTGGGCGGAGTTCGCTCCCGCGTATCTGGAAATCTCATTCCGGGAGAACAGGCACACCGAACGCGAGCACCTCACCATTCCGTGGGCGCACCTGGCGAACATTTGGTCCGAAGACTCGGGCGGGCTCTGGGTGAAGGCAAATGCCGACGCGCCGGAGTTCAACTGGAAGGGCGAGTCGAGCAGCATTAATGGAACCCCGGGTCGCGTGCAGATGCTGGACAATTGGAACTTTCGCGATCCGGTGCGGATTCGGCGTGCGATCAACACCTACGCGGGGGAGTTGCACCGCCGGGCCTAGGGTTTGGAAGGCACACGGCCAAACGGCTGGATCACCGCCTGCAGGGGGATGAGGTCTCCTGGTTGGCGAGGCAAAGGAACCCGGGTGGGCGCGCAGCCGGTGAGCGCCCGGAAACCGCCGAACGGCAGGGCGGGTCGAGGACGTTGGAGGAGTTGATCCAGATTGTGCCCGCCTTCAGTTCGGCGTCCATGGTGTGGGAGCGAGCCAGATCGGTCGTCCATATCCCGCCGGCCAGCCGGTAGCCGGGATGCTCGGGCGCTTGGCCTGCAGAGGCGCAGCTATTGGTTCCCGCTGTCGCGCGCGAATTCGCGGCGGTACGAGAGCGTCGCCTCATCGGACCGGGACACCCGCCTGGCGCGACTGTCTGGGGCCGAGTCCGTCGCATTGTCGACGCAAGTTGCCGACCCATTGCGTCGGTCGGCTAATGACCTGGAGTCGTGACGCGATACAGGCGGTGACCGTCACACGAACGCTCAGGGGTGGCAGTGAGCAAGCAGGGTGCATCGCCAGCCGAATCTGACGAGGAGAACCGTCGTGCCGTCCTGCAGGAGTTGGCGTTGATCCAGATCCAGGCCAACGACATCGCGTCCATGCAGTTCATGCAGGCGAAAGTTTGGCGGGTGGTGAACATGCTGCTCGGCCTGCCCGCGGCGGGCGTCGCGGCCATCGCCGGCGGCCTGGCCCTGTCCGGTCCCAGTCACGCTCAGGCAGTGGGCATTCTGGCGCTGACGTCGGCAGTGGTCGGGTCGTTTCAAACGGTGCTTGGCGCTCAACGGCGTCAGATGGAGTCGGAAAGATCGGGGAATTCATATCTTGAAGTTCGCAATTCAGCGCGCAGGCTCGCCGAATTGGACCTTCGCAATCTCTCGTACGATCAGGCAAGGCGGCGGCTGGATGAGATCGCGATGCGGCAGGAAGAGATCAACCGAAGCTCCAGCCCTCCGTCTTCGATCGCGATTCGTCGGGGCAAAAGGTTTGCCGAGGGCAAGCTCGCTCGCCCCTTGCCGCCTGCGTGACGTGGTCGATCTCGGCAGCCGCCTCGGCGAGGTGCTCAGCTGGCTCTCGTTGCTGCAGCAGGAAATCCTCGCCGTGCGCATCGTCGTCAGGCTGAGCGTGAGCGAGACCGCCGAGACGCTGGGCATTTCCGTGGGCAACGTACGGGTCACCCAGCACCGCGCCCTCAGCAGGCTCCGGGAGGTGGTCAAGAACTTAGAGTTTCTGACCTGCCGTATCGCACCTGTCTGCGAACACGCCAGATCCATTTGGTGGTCTGTCCGGCCGCGTCGCACCCGAATGCCGGGTGCGGCGCGAAGGTCCTTCCCTGCAATTGCGCGCCGCGATCGAAGTCCGGATCTTGCCGTGGCGAGCCAGGCGGGGGTGCGAGGGGAGAATTCGTGATGGAGTGCGCGGTCGACGGCACGTCGGCGCTAGAGGGCTGCCACGCTGCGCGGGAAGCACAGTCTCAGAGTCAGGGCCGCGCGGGCTATTCGCGGTGAAGGCGGTCGCCAGTGCGGTGCCGGAGTTCACGACGGCGCGCCGGTTGTCGGGCTGGGGCGGCCGCGGGCTTTGCTCGGGGACGGCGGCCCAGTCGTCGGGCCGAGGGGGCATGCCGGTGCCGTTGTCGAAGATCCGGGTCCGGTTGGTGCCGTCGGCGTTCATCACCAGCAGACCTTGGGTGTCGACCATGAACAGGATCAGGGCGCTGTCCGGGGACCATACGGGGAATACGTCGTTGTTGTTGGTGCCGGAGATGTTGGCGGGGTTGGTGCCGTCGGCGTTGGCCGTGTAGACGTGCGCGCCCTGTGGATCGGAGGTGACTGCCGAGAAGCTGAATGCCGAGAAGGCGATCCTCGTGCCGTCCGGGGACCAGCGCGGGTGGTGCAGGGTCTGGCCCGGTATGCGTGCCAGAGGGGTGTTCCCGGTGCCGTCGGGCCGGACGGTCGAGATCAGTCCGTCGGAGGAGCTGTAGGCGATCCTGGCGCCGTCGGGGGACCAGGCGGCGTCGAGGCCGCCGATGCCGAGCGTCACCGGGGCGGATCCGTCCGCGTTCATCACTGTCAGCCTGCCGCGGTCATTGAAGGCGAGTTCGGCGCCGTCCGGGGACCAGGTCAGCGTCTGGCCGTCAGCATAGGCTCCGGACGTGATCTGGGTGACCTCGGTGCCGTCCGGGTTCATGGTGAACACTTGGACATCGGGGCCGACGCGCCGCTCGAACGCGACCTTCGTCCCGTCCGCGGATACGCGCGGGAGGGTGGAGTCTTGCCCGCTGGTAACCGCGGCGACCCCGGTGCCGTCCGGGCTCATCGAGAGAATGGCGCCGGACTGTTCGAAGAAAATCTTGCCGTTGTCGCCGGGGAAAGCCGCCTGCGCGGGCCCCACTGTCGCGGCCGACGCCGCGGCGGCGAGCACGCCGCACGCCACCAGGCGACCGAGTGCGCGGCGAAGCGGGCGTCCCTCGCTGGTTTCCGTGGGTCTTCGGGCTCCTCGCACGAAATGCGCCTCCTCCGGTGCCCGCGTGGCGGCCTGCCGATTCAGAGCCGCATCGGCCACGATCGAGCGTTCGTCGCCCGGCCGCCCCTAGCGCGCGGGGAACCGGTCGGCGCGTGCCTTCCGGTGTCCATGTTCCCGCATGCTCGGGATCGCGTGCAGGTGCCGGAATTACCGCACACCGGTGACCAACAGCCTCTTGCGCCGCACGCGTACGGCGATCGACCTCGCGCATCCCGACGCGACGGGAACTGTTCGGCTAAAGACCGCAACGCCTCCAGGTTTGACGAGATGGCGAGAATCGCGGCCGCGACATGTTCATTCGAAAAGTTCGACAGCGCGCGGGCGGCGCCGAAATGCGTAGCACTCGTCGAGTGTATTGACGGATTTCGCATATTCTGACCGATTGACTCCAACGGTCTCATTGTCGTGCTGATGCACAGTCGAGGAGGTTGGGCATGTCAGGCGAACGGCGTCCGAGGAGATTGGACACCGTCGGCGCGTGCCGGTAATTTGATCGCGCCCGTCGGCAGGGGGCCTGTTGACGGAAATTGTCGGCGACGTGCGCGGCGAGGGCACCGGGCCAAGTCAGGCCATGCCGGTCCCGCATGAATTGTCGGCACGGAATGTCCGGCTCAATATGGAAACAGCAACGAAAGGATATGTTCGGTGCGGAAAACCTATCAACCGGGGCCAAGACGGCTGGCTTTCGCGCGGAAGGCAACGGTCGGCGCCGCGTCCCTTCTGGCATCGTCCTGGTTGTGCTTCGGCGCCGCCGACGCCGCGCCCGCCGGCAACACAGCTCCGCCGGTCCCGGTCACTGACACACCTCAGGCGCCGCAGGTCGGGCCGTCCTTCACTTTCCATACGAACGACGACTGCCGGACCGTCGAGGTCAAGATCAAGGCTCATGCGTTCGGCTCGCAGGGCCAGGTCGCCTGCATTGAGCGGGCAACGGCAGGCTAGAAGAGCGCGTTGCCCGCCGGCGGAACAATTCCGGTTCCGTCGTGGTGCGCGAACGACGCGATCATCTCAACGCGGTTCGAGGTCCGCGGAATGTCGGTCCGGAAAATCGCTTGGTGGAGAACCAGTCTTTGCCCACGCAGATCGCGGAACAGAGACTGCCCGGCGAAGAACCCTGAGAAGGGTACGTGGTCGGCGTGTCCAACAAATACCCAAGCCGGTCAGATCGGCGAGGGCGTCCTCGGCGGCCAGACGACGCTGAGCGACCCGGAGTGGGCGAACCTCCAGATCAGCAACGCCGGGGGACGCCGAACGGCCGCTGCGACAACATCCCGTGGAAGCAGGAGGCGGCCGGTCGCGCGGGGTAGGAGGCGACACCGGAGATGTTCTCCGAACTCAACGGGCACTACCCCTGACCGGCCCGGCACGTCAAGCGAGCGCAGGCGAAGGGCTTGCCCGGCGTCAAGGGCAGAACCCCGTCGGCCCCGCTCACCCGTGCCATGGGCGAGAAGCGCATCGACGACGGCAACAACAAGGCAGTGCGCCCGCGAAGTCTGCCCCGGCCAAGGGGAAAGGGCTGCGACGAGTATGCCGCGCACGGGGCGTGAACTGGCCCTTCCGGATGCGGGCGTCGCCAGGGTTGACTCCGGCGTGGTTGACTCCGGCGTGGGTCAGCCGGACCAGCACGCTGTTGGGTCCCGGCGGCGGGCGGTCCGCTTCGCGTTCGTCAAACGTCGCCGTGGCCGCACACCTGGCATGCCTGGTGTCGCATCTGGCTGAGTTTGCCGCCCGTCGGCCTGTGGTGCGCGAAGCCGGGACGCTGGTCGTTAGATACGGCCTAGTCGATGTGGATGGCCTCGTCGCCGGGCGTGACTCGACGGCTGTCCCCTGTTTGGCCGCAAGAAGGAGCACTGGCAAGTGATTTCAGACAAGCCTCGATCGCGTACGCTCGTAACCGAGTCGTCCACTATTTCTGTTGTGCTGCCTGCGCACAATGAGGAATCGACTGTCGCGGCCGCGGTGGCTGCTGCTCGGCAAGGAATTTCGGCGCTGGGGGTCGAGGGTGAAGTGATTGTCAGTGCGAGCGGGTGCGCTGACCAGACGGCGCGGGTCGCCAAGGACGCCGGTGCGCGCGTGGTGATTGCCGAGAAGGGCAAAGGCGAAGCTGTTGTTCAGTGGTGAAGTCCGCGAGGGGTGACATTGTCTGCCTGATGGATGCGGACCTGGAGTACTACGCCGAAACGCCGCTGGTCGAGCCTGTACTGCAGGGAATTGCCGACGCGACGATCTCGAATCTCGACTGGCGGCCCATTTATCCTGATCAATGGCTTAACGGGTTTTTCGTTCCCCTGGCCGGGCTTGTGCTGCCGAAGATCCTCCCCAAGGTCGGTTCTACGCCGTGGTCGGGTCAGCGCGCTGCGCGTCGCGAGCTTTGGCCTCAGGTCCTGCCTGCGGGATTCACGTCGGACCTGGCGATCACGCTCCACTGGAATCAGCATGCCAGCAGGCTGCGCTCGGTGCTCGCCGATGACTGGTTCAACCCCCTTCGGCCCAAGCCGGAACTGCTTGCGCAGGACTTCCAGCTGCTCGTGGAGCACGCGATTGACCGCGGACGCATTCCGGCCGAGGTGAAGCCGAATCTTGCGGTGTGGTTCTCCTTGGTCGAGGCCATGATCGACGGCTATGACGAGTCCAATCCCGACCCTATGGGTTATGAGCGGAATCTCCTTGAAATGTCGATTCGCGAAGTTCGGAGGCAAGTGACGGGCGCGATGCAGTGAACGTTGAGCTGTCTAGACCCGCTGCGGCACTGTGGAGCGGTGCCAGTCGAATCAGCGCGTCAGGTGGGACTGGTATCCGCTGTGTGCCTTGAATCTTTCGTGGCGAGGTGCGCGAGCACGAGGCCGAACGAGGCGACGATGAGGTTCTGAAGGGCTGTCTGCAGGCCGTTCCACTTGCTGGATTGCCACATTTGAAACCATTCTCCGCCTATCGCGATGAAGCCGACACCGAAAAGTGTCAACTGCATCACCCAGCCAAGGTTGGAAAGCTGTTTCGCTGTCGACGGCGTGCGGCCGGTCAAGTGGGACCGTATCCATGCGACGAACCCGGCAATGAGCGCCAGTGCGGTGACCAACTCCCACGCGATGATGGCGACGTAAGCGGCGTCGGCCAGTCCGGGGCTGGTTACGGCGCGCCACATCGTGCTGGGGGACTGGAACGTGGTGTCCATTGCCAGGACGTGGTGGACGAAAGCTTGATTCGTTCCGAAGTCCGTGATGTTGCCGACAACGACAAGCGTCATTTGGATGGCTGTCATTCCGGTGAGAACTGTGGCGGCGGCGGGAAGGGCGCCGAGTCTGCTGAAAATGCGCATGCGTGGAGTCTACCTGTTCTGCGTGAATGTGGTAGGGGTTGGGGAAATGAAACTATTGACGGCGGCGCTCGGCCTGGTGAGTCGGAAGTGTTATTGACAGGGGGTGTCGTGGGAGATTTTCGGGATGCGCAGCTGTGATTGCTCTGGAGTCAGCACGTTGGTGGTCGACGCGCATATTCGGCGGATGGCCTGCTGTTCGTCGAGGTTCCAGAGCCGGACTGCGCCGTCCTCTCCGCCGGTTGCCAGAAGTTTTCCGTGCGGATCGAAGGGGTAGAAGGAACTGATGTGGGCGGCGTCCGCATCAGCGCCGATGGGTTCGCCTATGGGCGTTGCGGACGCTGCCGAGACGGCCCATAGCTGGAATGTTCGATCGTCGCTGCCGGTGGCGAGCAGGTGGCCGTCGAGGCTGAATGTCACGGACAGCACCGGCTTGGTGTGACCGGCAAGAGGCGGCCCGAGGCGGGACGCGTGCGCGGGGCGGTGATATTCCAGAGTTGTACTGTGCTGTCGTCGTTGCTGACGGCGAGGACGCGACTGTCAGGACTGAACGCCGCGGAGTTCCCGTTCGAAGGGTTTCCGGGAATCGGCTGGCCGATGCGCACGGGATTCGCCGGGTTGCGGATGTCCCAGAGTTGCAGAGTGCGATCGTCGTTGGCGGTGACGAGTTTGCGGCCGTCCGGGCTGAACAGAACCGGGCTCCCGTATTTTGTCGCCAGCTGGAGGGGGTGTCCGAGCGGAGCCGGGCTCGTGGGAGCAGTGACGTCCCAGAGCTGGACCTTGCTGTCGATTCCGCTGGTGGCGAGAATGCGGTTGTCGGGGCTGAACGCCATCGCGCTGACAGACCCGCTGTGTCCCGTCTTCGAGAGCCAAAGGGGACGTGGGTGCGCTACGTCGCTGACGTCCCAGAGCTGACAGGCGTTGTCTTCGGAACCTGTCGCGAGGAGGCGTCCGTTCGGGCTGAAAGCCAAGGACGTGACGGCTGATTTGTGCCCCAGCAGCAGGAGACCGGGTATCGACCACAGCCGTGCGACGCCATCCCCGCTGCCGACCGCGAGCGTGCGCCCGTCGGGGGTGAACATCGGCTATCGGCTATCGGCTGTCGGTCACAGCCGAGACGGTCGACCTCCACCACTTCCGGGAACTGACGCAGCAGGCAAAGACAGCCGCCTCGGCCGACGAGCAGCTGCGGCTGCTGCGGGCGGCCCTCGCTCTCTGGCGCGGCACGCCGTTCGCCGACCTGCATTCGTCCTGGCTCGACCGGGAGGTGGTGCCTCGGCTGACCGAGGAGCGGTTCGCGGCGACCTTGCGCCGGATAGAGCTGGAACTCGCCGCCGAGTTTTCCGAGAAGCTCATCGGCGAGCTGCACGATCTCGTCAGCTCGCACCCGACTCGCGAGCAGCTGTGGAGGCTGCTGACCACGACGATGCTCCGGGCAGGCCGCCGGGCCGAGGCGCTGGATGCGTACCAGCGGGTTCGCGCCATCCTGCGAGACGAGCTGGGCATCGAGCCAGGTGAGCAGCTCGCGGCTCCGCGGCAGCAGATCCTGCTCGACGGCAGCGGCCGCACCGGCACGCCGACATTGCGTCAGCTCCCGCACGACATCCAGACCTTTGTCGGAAGGGAAGCCGAGCTGGCCGCGCTCGACGCGTTGCGCGCGGACACCGGCCGTACGCCCGCGCCGGTCATCGTCTCGATCACCGGTGCGCCGGGCGTCGGCGAAACGACGCTGGCAGTGCACTGGGCGCACCGAATCTCCCACCGCTACCCGGAAAAGCAGCTCTACCTCGACCTTCGCGGATACGGGCCAGGCGAACCGCTGGCTCCTGCGGCTGCGGTGGAGATCTTGCTGTGCGCCCTCGGGGTGGACCGCGACGACATACCGGCGGGTCTGGACGCGCGATCCGCGTTGTTGCGCAGCCAGTTGTACATGTGCGAAGCGCTGGTGGTGCTCGACAACGCCCGGGACGCCGAGCACGTCCGGCCGTTGGTGCCCGGCCGGCGTGCCGTGGTGGTCGTGACCAGCCGCGACCAGTTGCGCGGACTGTCGGTCCGGGACGACGCGCACCCGGTTGTCCCGCGTCCGGTGCCCCAGAAGGAATCGATCGACATGCTCAGGGCCAAGCTGGGCGACGAGTGGGTCGGCGCCGAACCCGCCGAGTTCGTCGAGCTGTGTGGCCGGTTGCCGTTGGCGCTCGCGATCGCTGCCGAACTGGCGCAGCGCGCGGGCTCGCTGCCGGAGGTTGTGTCGGCCCTCGGGGCCGCGGAGAGCCGGTTGGACAGCTTGCAGACCGGCGGCGACACCCCGGACGTCGGTGTGCGCACCGCCTTTTCCTGGTCGTACTGCGCCTTGACCCCGCACGCTGCCGCGATGTACCGCTGGCTCGGTTTGCTTCCCGCCGGGGAATTCGACGCGCGGGTCGCGGCGGCGCTCGTCGGTGCGGCACTTGTTGAATATCAGCCAATGGCCTTGTGCAGGAAGACGACTGAACCTCCCGCCGCGGACATACCGGCGAGGACAGCAGCGGCGAGGTTTCTCCCTGCCAGAAAGGTCAATCCGCCCGCGACAAGGCCGCAGACCAGGCCGAGCAGCAGGACGACGGCCGCGCGGAGATCGAGCAGGGGAGGGGGTGCGGACGAGCGCTTCGGCATGCGGTCGGTCTTTCTCTCGATGAGTTCTGTCGGCGTTATTTCGGCACGACGGGCGTGGACGACTTGGTCCTAGGTGGCGTTGCACCGAAAATGATCGGGTGCCTTCGCCAGGACAACTTTGCGACCGAGCGACCTACAAGGAAGATGTCCACGTCGCCGACGATGGCCCGCTCGAAGCACCGTTCCGACGCCCCAAGGGAACTGCCCATGTCCAACGACCCGACGCGGCCGGTGTCCGCCGGAGCCGCACTGCGGTCCGCCGCCTTTCAGACCCCGCGCCCGTCGCAGTCCGCTGTCGCGGACATCAGACGACGAAAGAGAGAGTTGCACTATCTTGTCGCGGCCGTCATTCCGCGCGCCCACGCCTCAGACCTCCACGTGTTGCTCGAGGACGAGCCGAGCCCGACACCTCTCCGCGCCGACGTCGAACTGCTCGAGGCTCTCCGAGAAGAGGGCCTCGACGGTTTCGTCTGGTCCGAGCTCTCCCACCGCCTCGTCAGCTATGGCTTCAGCGTGCTCCAGGCATGGCTGATCAGCGGCGAGATCTACGACCGCTCGACACGCAAAGGAAGGCCAGTGAAGCCGCCGAGCCGCCCTTTTGACCAGGACGAGCGGACGATTGTCGCGATGGACACTGTCGAGGAGGGCACACGCCTGTTCCGGCAGAAGGGCATCGTCGACGGGGACTGGGATCCTTCGAAGGGCGCGCGTCTGTCGACTTACTTCATCGGTTCCTGCGTGCTCTGCTTCGCGAACGTATGCCGGCGGCAAGCCACTGCTCGCAAGAGGACCGAACTCGACATTTTCTCATCAGCCGACGAGTTCGAGTCCCTCGGGACCTCCCCGTCCGCGGAACGAACCGCTCTCGGACAGCTCGAGCTGCGTGAAGTCCTCCGCAATGGCGTGCCCGGCGACGTCGTCAGCCTTGTGACCATGTACCACGTGTACGGCTACAAACCGGCCGAGATCGCCGATCTGGTCAGCACCGAGCTGGTCACATACTCCGCCGCCAAAATCCGCAAGATCCTCCGCGACGCACGCACCACCCGCGACGACTGACCCTGGGACGCAGAAATGACTGAGTGCGCTGTCCTCACTGACCCCACCACGGCTGCGACGCTGATCAGCCGATCCTCTGTCGGGACGCCCGGAGTCCGCGCTCTCGCCGCACGTGCGGACCGGCGCGCGGTGAACACCGTGCTTGAACGCGTGCACAGCAGCGAGCCGACCTATCCGCCGGCCGATCGCTCAGCCGGATCTCGCAGCGGGTTCACGAAAGACGATCTCGACCCGCTCGTGGCGGCTGCCAGCCAAGGCGACCCGTGCGCGGTCGCCGATCTGCTGCACGTGCTGCGGCCCATGGTGGTCCGCTACTGCCGGGCGCGCATGGGAAGGCGCGACCTGTCTTACCTTTCGGCCGACGACGTGGCCCAAGACGCGCTCATGTCGGTGCTGAAGGCATTGCCGGCCTACCGAGACCGCGGTGGTTCGTTCCTTTACCTCGTGCACGCCATCGCAGCCAGCAAAATCGCCGACGCCCAGCGCGTGGTTATGCGGGACCAGTCCGAACCCGTGTCTGAGCTTCCCGACAGGCACGGCACCGGCTCCAACGAGCCGGAGTCGGAGGTGCTGCGGCTTGACCTCGCCTCGCGCCTGCAGAAGCTGATCGCCCGCCTCGCTCCGCTCCAGCAGGAGATCCTAGCGCTGCGCATCGTCGTCGGCATGAGCGCCAACGAGACCGCCGAAACGCTCGGGATCTCGGCGGGCAATGTTCGTGTCACCCAGCACCGGGCGTTGGCCAAGCTGCGCGAACTGGTCCATGGCGAAGGCTTGTAGAGCCAACAAGTGCCGTCGCTCTCTCGGCGGCGCAGGGTGTTTAGCCTTGAACGGCCGGAGGATGTGCGGACGGCGCGGCGAGTGTGGTGCTGGTCAGCTCGGCGGGCGGGTGCACTCGACGTCATCTCTCGTTCGTACGCGCGAGCGTGCGTCTGTTGCGTCTCCGGGCACGAGCGTCGATCCGGTTCTTGGTGTCAGGACGCGAGCCTGCACCGAGGTGTACGGCGACCCGTCGTTGCTCATCGGGAGACCGCTTGCGGTCCGACGCGGTTCCGCATGTCCATATCGTCGGCGGATTTATGCGCGTGTGATTTGCTAATTCGTAGCTGCACTGGCGATGCATGGGAACGGTCGTCGTCTCGGCTTTGAATTCGGGGTATGGAAATCACCTGGTTCATCAGCCCGGAGCGCACGCCGTCAGCGCTTCTTCTGCACGTGGTCGACGACGGTCGCCAGGCTGGTCTGGACGTCGTCCAGCCGGTCGAAGATCTCGTCCAAGCGCTGCTCCAGCGCGTCGAGACGGGACGAGAGTTCGCCGCCGTCGTCGGCCGGTTCGTCGGGGTGCGGCGGCGTGCGGTTCTGCAGCACGGCCTGCAGATGCTGCGGGTGCCAGCCGAGCGTGGTCGACAGAGCTTCGAGCGTGCGCGCGCTCCGTCGGCGCTCGACCGTGTGGTGCTGCAGCTCGCGCACGATCGCCTGCGACACGTGCGACCGCTCCGCCAGCTCGCGCTGTCGCCAGCCGAGTTCGTGCACGCGCATGTCGATCGCCTTCGCGACCGCCGCCCAATCCTCCGACACCTATTCCTCCGCGCTCCGCCTCAGCGCCGAGATTAGCGCGTCATTGCGCTTTTCTCGCGCCGCGTAGCGGGGTGTGCCGCGGCGCGTCGGATACCTGTGTCGGTCAGGTCTGGTTGGACGGTCTTGATTCCGGATGCGATGCCTTGTTGGGTGCCCCGGGGGAGGGGAGTTGTCAGCGCAGAAAGGATCCTCCGAAGGACCTGCTGGCCAGAGGGACGCCCCGGTAAAGCGGGAGCTCTCGCGGCGCTTTGGAGGGGCTTGGCAGAGTTCGGGTTCGAACCAGACCCGGGTACCTGCGGATACGCAGCGTAGACATCAAATGTCGATAACATATGAGACTACCATGCACGACCTTGTCGTCGTTTCGGACCCCCCTGAAAATGGGGCTCCGACCGTCGTATACTCTCTTCATCAGCAAGTCCGAGTGGCGGAATGGCAGACGCGCTAGCTTGAGGTGCTAGTGTCCTTAACGGACGTGGGGGTTCAAGTCCCCCCTCGGACACCAAAACTGGTGAGATTTCCGCAGGTCTCGCAGCAGCCGATCACCCAGCACAAGGGTGGTCGGCTTTGCTCGTTGATCAGCCTTGCCGCAGCCTTCGGGCAGTGGTCAGCGTGGCCGCTGTGGTGCCGCCGCTCATCCCCGGAGCTGGGTCAGCTGGGTCTCTCGCGACGTTAACTCCGGACGCTGAACGGCTCCCTTTGCCCGCCGCACCGGCTCCGGCTCGCCAGGCGGAGTTGGTCTACGCGCTGTCCCGCCTCGACGCTTCCGGACGGTTGTCCGCGACCACGGTGCTGGCACGGCTCCGGTGGCGGACCCCGATCCGGCTCGCCGCCACCGTCGTCGGGACATCCGTAGTGTTCCGTCCGGATCGGCACGGGGTGTTCGCCCTGGATCCCAAACGGAAAGTCGTCGTCCCGCTCCTGCTCCGCGGCCCGTGCCGCCTGCGCACCGGCGACCAGGCGCTGCTCGTCGCGGACACCCGGGAGAACCTCCTGGCGGTCCACCCGACGCCTGCTCTGGAGAAGATCGTGCTCTCGCGGCACGCATCCCTGATCGGAGGCACTGGCGATGACGACTAGCCAGGCCGAACTCGACGCAGCCCGGCTGCTGCTCTCGAAGATGGGCCTTACCCCGGCCGACCTGCTCAACGAGCCGGGACCTGCGGTCGAGATGCCGACGTTTCCGTCTACTGCCCGCCGGTGATCCGGGCTGCGGCGAACGCGGCCGCTTCGCCCGCGTTCCGGGTGTAGCCGAGGTGGGCGAAGATGTTGGTCCCGTCCGGGCGGCAGACGGTGTCGCCGACCGCGCAGAACTCCTTGGTCCGGGTAGTCGCCGGTGATGTGCTTGCCGAGCTTGGCGATCGGCGGCCCGAAGGTCAGCAGCGCCGACACCCGGGGCGCCACCTCCGCCGGGATGGTCGCGACGATCGGCCCGCCGACGAGAGCCCCTTCGCTGCTGACGCCCACGGAATTCCCGATGACATTCGCTCCCCGCAAGTAGCCGACGAGCCCGAATTGCTGGTTGCCGCACGCCTCGGCCTGATGTGCGACATGGTCGACGAGATCCTGGTTTCCGTGTGACGCGGAATCGGGCTGCAGGCCGGCCGGGCAGCGGACGGCGTAGGAGCTCACCGATTTCCCGGGCAGGTCCTTCTTCAAGGCGGAGAAGACCGGATCGCCGACGATCACCCCGAGCGTGCCGGGTTCGCCGGTGCCCCGCGCGACCACGACGTCGACGTCGGACAGCTGGCGGCTCCGGCAGGCGGAGCGGCGAGCATCGGGAGCCCGGTGCTCATCAGCAGGGCTGCTGCGAAGCCGGCGGGACGGGCAAAGCGCGTCCGGATCACCTTTTCTCAAGATCGCGACGGTGCGAGCGAACGGAGTCTGGCCGCGGCGGCACCCGGCACGCATCGGTGATTCTGCGCATGTCCGGCAATTTACGCATTCCCGACGACGCTTCCGGCCTGCCCCGCGGGCCACCATCCGGTCATGCTCGCCGAAGAGCCGGTCGCGGCCGCATTGCTGGACGAGGTCCGCCGGCAGCTGCCGGAATCCGCCTGGCGTCTCGACCTCAGGGCGACGCGGTTTCGCGCGTTCGTGCTGCGCGCGGCGACGGAAGCTCCCGCGCCTCGCGGCACCGCCGAGTTTCGAGCCGTCGGCGATCTCGATTGGTTGCACAGCGCGCTCACCGCGGGCGCCCGGCGGGCACTGCCCCTCCTGAACCGTTCGCCGGGCTTCGCCAGAGCCGTCGACAGCTTGCTCGCGGCCGTGGACATGCTCGCCCGCCTGGCAACCGAAGGCAGCCGCGCCGCAGCGCCCGGCGATCGCGGACGGGCCAGAGCACGACTGCTTGCTGAACTCGGCAAGCCCCGCCCGGCAGCACTCGACGCCCTTGCCCGAGAGGCGGGCTGGACCTTGCCGAACACCGTCGTCGCGGTGGCTTTCGACGCCGGCGAGCCGAGAAACACCAAGGACGCGCTGTGCGATTCGCGCGCCCCGGAGCCGTGGGCGGTCCTGCCCGCCGTGGTGCCGGTGCCGGTGCCGGACTTCGGGGTGCGCTGCGCGATCGGTCCCGAGGTCGTTCCGGAGGAGACCGCCAGGTATGGCCATCTAGTGAGCCGAGGTCGTCTCCGTCGGCGCTCCACAGCCTGGCTGTGCGGTCGCGGCTCGCGCTGGCGAGCCGGGTACCGTCCGGGCTGATCGCTACGGCGTGGACCCAGTCTCCGTGGCCGTGCAGCACGCACCTCTCGAAGTCTTCATAGTTCCATATGCGAACGACAGCATCGCCGTCGCCGCTGGCAAGCCAACCGCCGCTGGGACTGATCGAGACCGAAGTGATATAGCCGGTATGGCCAATGAGACACGCCTGCGGGGCGCCCTCCGCCCTCCAGGGGCGCACTGTCCTGTCCTCGCCGCACGACGCGAGCCAGCCGCCGTCCGGACTGATCGTGATCGCGCTGATCCACGAGCCTTCCCCGTGTCCGACGAGGCTGGCGTACGGCGTGTCGTCGACAGAGACAAGGCGTATTGCGGAATCTGCGCACGCCACGGCCAGCCATGAAGAGTCGGGACTGATTGCGACATATAGGGCACATTCGTCGTCGACGGTCACAGCGTCGCGAAAGCTGCCATCGGCGTTCCACATGACGACTGCTTCGGGTATGGTTCGTAAAAGTCGCAAGTCGGTTCTTCTTCGTAAGATTGCCAGAATCGAATGGTGTTGTCGTCGCCGACGGAGACTATTTCGTTGCCATCCGGGATAATAGGTACTTCTCGTACCAGTTCCGCATGTCCCTTCAGGACGCAAAGACTGGATCCGGATCTCCCTCCCGCAGTCTGACCGAGCAATCGTTGCCGCTCGAAGCAATACATTCCCCGTCGGGGCTGATCACGACGCTGTAGATAAAACTATTGTGGCCGGTAAGGACTGCGCGTTCCCGGCCGTCCACTTCCCATAATCGGACCAGGTTGTCGTGGCCTCCGGTCGTGAGCCAGGTGCCGTCCGGGCTGATCGTGACAGCACGCACCGTGTCCGTGTGCCCCTTCAGCGCGCCGAGCTGTGTGCCGTCGGTCGCCCAGAGCCGGGTCGTTCCGTCGGCGTCGGCGAAGGCGAGCCACGTGTCGTCCGGGCTGATCGCCAAACCGATGTCGTTCCAGCCGCTTCCCTTGATGATGCGGCGTTCGGTCCCGTCGATGCCGATCAGTCGAATGCTGTTGTCGCCACACGATGCCGCAAACCAGGCGCCGTCCTGCCTTGTGGAGACGGAAAAAAATTTTTTTAGCGTGAAAAATTGCTTGTCGATGAGCCAAGCTTGGAAAGTCGGGAAATGACAAACCTTGAATTAAGTGCGGAGGTTTCAAGTGTTCGTGGCAATTTTTAGAATACTCAACAAGTTTCGCATTTGAAGACAGTCTGGATGGTACTGCCGACCCTATATCTGGCTCGGGATTGAACGAACGCGGAAAACATGTGTGAACTCTGCTGTGGTGCACGCTTCAGGGTGGCCGCGAGCGGCCCTGTCGCGGAATTAAGGAATACATCCGTTGAGCCGGGTCCGCTGTTCTTTAAGTCGGCTATGATCCACCGGAATTCGCAAGCGGCCGAGTTCAGCTCTTCAGGAAGGTTGGGCTGTTGGAGATGATGCCAGAGGTGTTCCCACAGATAGTGCTTCCCCGCAGGCAGTTCCCATCAAGCCGTCTTCTCGCCGGTTCCGGTTCCGTCGTCGGTAGTACGGTCGGCTGACAATCGGCTTCGATAGGCGTTCAGCAGCTTGCGGTCACACCCGAGATGCCGGGTGATCGCCGAGACCCGACCAGCCTTGAGCGCGCAGCGCCTGCGTCGCCACGTCTTCCTCCCGCGAGAGCCTCCAGCTTCCGGCGACGAACCGCGGGAATCAACACCGCGACCGTCGCCAGAAGGCCGTTGATCAGGGCGAACGATGCGCCGGCAAGGCACCCCGACGGGGAATTTCACAGAGCGCAAGTGGGGAAATTCGGAGCGCGCCACCAGACGGCTTCGCCGGCCAGCCAGCGCACGCGGTGACGCGGCATCCGGGAGGAAGCTGGGCATCGACTTGACTCCGTTACGAGAGCGCGGCCGCGTGACCCAACCTCGTGTTCGTCATCGGTTCGCGCCTTCAATGCAACCCGCGCCGCGAGGGCCTGACCTGAACTGCCTCCGCTGACCCGCAGAGGGTTCGTCGGCTGCCGAACGAAGCAGCTCTGCGCCGAGCCGGCGAAGCGCCGAATAGTTGGGCTTCTGGCTCCCCACAGTGGGGATTTCATCCAAGAAGAAGAGGAGCTCAGGCGTATAGGCGCTCCCTCTCCGTTCGCTGACCCAGCTCCTGGCATCAGCAGAAGTCAGGTCACTCGACGGCACCGGGACGACAGCCGCGCATACGTGCTCGCAGGCGTCTGAGTCGACAACGCTGAACACAGTTGCTTCCCGGATATCGGAGTGATCGAGCAGAACGTCTTCGATCGCGGCTGAGTAGACATGCCCGTCGGTGGTGACGATGAGGTCCTTGGTGCGACCCACTATGCTGAGGTATCCCGCAGCGTCCAGGACGCCGACGTCGCCGGTTCGAAACCAGCCATCTGCCATGACTTTCGCGGTCTCTTCGGGCTGGTTGTAATAGTTGTTCATCACCGCCGGACCGCGAACCCAGATTTCGCCGGAAGCGCCGAAGTCCGCCGCGGTTCCGTCCTCCTTCCGGATTCTTACGTCCACTCCGGAGACTGGTCGGCCGACGGTCGTCAGAAGTTGGGGAAGCAGGTGATCCTCGCGTGACAGCCAGCTGATCTGCGTTGCCTCGAGAGTGCCGTAACCCTGAACAAGGATCGGTCCGAAACGTTCCAGGGCCTCGGTGATCCTGCGCGGTGTGCTGTGGCACCGCCGTAAGACAGCCAGCGCAGGCTCGACGTGTCCGTTCCTGGAGAAGCGGGGTCGTCTAGCAGCCGATAAAGAAATTGAGGTGGCAGCCACAAGTGCGTGATGCGTTCGGACTCGATCTTCTCGAGCACTCTAGCCGAGTTGAATTCGCTGTGGACGACCACTCGGCCGCCGGAAGAGAGGACTAATTCCGCCAGGGTGCCGCCGAGGTGTGCCATTGGCGTGCAGAGCAACTGGACCGCCGCTTGCCACGGCAAGGGTGGTACTGAAGAAGTTTGCGGAGTTCCGGCGTAGCGAGGTACGCATTTCGGAAATCCGGTGCTGCCGCCGGTAAGTCGGAGTGAGGTCAGGTCACCTGGTCTGATATCCGGAATTATTCGATCGGTTGGTTCATTTTCGGCCAAGTCGGCCAAATCGGGAGCGCTGGAATGTTCTCCCACTGCTATCATTGTCAAGTTCCGGAGTTTTGTTGGCAAAGCTGAGGTGAGAGAATCGTATCGGGCGGCATCGAATATTAGGTAATCTGCGCCAGTCTGGCGCACTGTTGCGGCAAGGAGCGAGGCGGACTGGCCATCGTACAGTGTGACGACGCAGCCCCCGATGACATTTACCGCGTAACGCAAGACCAGTGTTTCGACGCGGTTGCCAGTGAGGAGTGCGACGATGTCTCCGCGGGTGACGCCAAGTTTGGCCAGCGCTCGCGCCATGCGGTACACCTGATCGCAAAGCTCGCGGTAAGTCCAAACACTCGATTCATGAGTGAGTGCCGTCTGTTCGCCGCGGAATTCGAAGTTTGCGAGCGTAGCCTCGAGCATTGTGGCCGACTGGCCCGGCTGGGTCTGCATCGAGCTACGGTAGCGCGCTGGGGGACGGATTGTCAGATCGGCGTTCGCGCGCAGGCTTGCAGTGGCCTTGCGGGACTACTCTTTTCGGGTGGCGCTGTGGTGTTCGAACCGGACGCATGATAGGTTGCTCGCCAGCTTGCTTTACGGAGATAAAGTACACAAAAAAATAGTGAATTTTATTCACTGTAATATACCGAACCGGGGAGGGGGCGGTAGTCAGTGTCATTTCGAACTTTCCTCGAATCCGTGCGCGACGAACGTTCGATTATTCGACGCCTGAGACGTGAGCTGGCTGTGTTGGATCTCGACGGTCCGACCAGTATGGCAGACTTGTGCGCTCGTTTTGGGCAGCGAAGAGGGCGGCCGATCAAGCTTCTCCCTTTTTCATTGGATGTTCCAGGGCCATTTGGAATGTGGATCGGCGCGCGAAATTTTGATTACATCGTATATCAAGCCGAGACGACGGCGGTGCATCAGCAGCACATCATTGCGCACGAATTCGGGCATATGTTTGCTGGCCACAGGACTGACGGAAATAACGATGACATTTGGCAGCAGCTGATGCCCGATATCTCCGCTGAGACAATTCGGAAATTTCTGCGCCGCACTAACTATGAAACTGCGCAGGAGCGTGAGGCTGAGACGGTAGCGACCGTGCTGCTGGAACGTGCTGCTGTTGCGGAACTGGTCGCCGAGCCGGCGCGTTCCCCTGATGCGCGACGAATGCAGCGCTTCCTCGAGGGATCCAGGGGCTGGCTGTGACTTTCGCCAAGGCATTCCTCTGGATCGCCCTGCTCTGGTTCTTGTGTCGATTATCAAGGGCTCCGCGGAATCCTGCGTTATGGGCAGTCTTCTCTTGTGTTGTGCTCAAGCTTCTGAGTGCGCCTTCCACGATTCTCGCATTGCAAGGAGTTTTCGGAGGGGCTGATGGAAGAGGTTATCTAAAGCTGATTCAGAATATTCTGATAGATGTCTCCTGGTTCGCTCTTCTCTTGTTCTTTATGTTATCAGGTCGGGCTGCGCGTTATCGTGTTCGGATAGAGATCATTGCCCTTTTCGTTGTAGTCGCGGTAACCGTGGTGGCCGTGACGGTGTCGACACCAAATATTCGTGAACATGGCTACGGGGCAGGGTCGGCCCTGCCGGAGGTCGTCCACAGTCCCGAAGTGGCTGTCTTCTATATCGTCAATAACGGATATGCGGCGTACGCGATCATTCAGGCAATGATCTGGGCCTTGCGTGGCGCGAATGGTGCCGCTCATCGTGTTCGATGGGGTTTGCGGATCACGGCTTTCGGTCTCGCCGCAATGGCCTTGACGGTCACAGTGCGAGCGATCGCGATGATCATTCGGTGGGCTGGTGGTGCTGTCTCTCCGACTATGGTCGCCGCCGCGGACCGATTTGCTGACATTGGAATTCCGATATTTATCGCCGGGGTTTCTATAATCGGCTTCCTGGCTGTCTGCGTCGCTTTCCGCGTTTGGCTGCGTCATCGTCGTCGTTACCGGCTTCTCAAGCCGCTCTGGGAAGTTCTCCATGAAGCATTTCCGGGAGACGCGCTCTACGCGCGTCCCAAAAGCCGTCATATTAATCGGCTGTTCCTGTGGCGAGTGCATCGGATGTACTGGCGACGGGTCGTCGAGATCCGGGATGGCCTTGTTCAGCTCAGCCCGTACCTTGTCGACTGCGGATATTCCGCAGACGACTCAACCGCGCTGCCGTCGGCTGCCATGCTGGCCGAAGCGTTGCGTCGCCAGAGTTCCGGCGAGTCGCCGACTTCCACGTCCGCGATTCTGGTGGCGTCTCCGCTGCGGCCGGATTTCGACGCTGATGTCGATCAGCTCGTCGCGCTGGCGCGAGCCCTCTGACTGGCCGCTACTCGGGCTTTTCTTCCTCTTCAAGCGATTTGATTTCTGTCGATACATCAGCCAGAAGCGCCTGGATAATCTTCAAGCGGGCAGCGTTGTTTGTGGCGGATCCTCTGTTATGAAAGCTTGTCGGGCCGATTTGGCGGACCTCGCCAAGCATGCTCAGCTGATCGTGAATTGAGTCTTCTCGGTCATTTCCGGGCAAGAGGTAGCTTGGATCAACGCCGAAGAACTTTCCGATACCCGCAATGATGCTTGCCGACGCTTGCCGTCGAATTCCTCGCCTGAGGTAGCCGATATAAGTGCTCGAGGCACCGCGACGCTGCCTGTCATCGTCGAGTTCTGCGAACTCGTCCCAATGCTCGGTGAGCCAGTCCGCTACTTCTTGGTCGGTGTACTTGCCGCCTTCCGGCCGTTGAACCATCTCGAAAAGGTGCGTGAGTTTGGCGGCGAGCGTGCGGCGGCCGTTCACGTAGCGTCCTCCAGGTGGTCCGGCTTGCTTGCGGGCGGACTGAGGGCTGTGGTGCACCAATAGTTGCCTTCTGCGCCATCGAGTGTGACAGAGCGGCACGGGAGGCTCAAATCAGGCCCAGAAACTATAGTTCGGGTCACGCCACTATGGTAGCCTGAGAGGGCGAGGGCTCAGGTGGGGTCTTGCGCGGGGCTTCGCGGGGGCGGGGTCCCAAGGGGCAAAGGGGAGGAAGCATTGCTGTGATGAGGCGAAGCCGACTTTTGATTAATTTATTAAAATTGATTGACTGAAGATTTGATGTTCGCGCGCATGGAGAAACATCTTGCTCGGCTTGATAGTGTGCAAGATGATGATTGCGGGCGACTGTGCGGATGCTTCAGGTGATCGGGAGACATATTCCCTGCCTTTTTAGTGTAGTGGATCTCCTGACTGTTCGGCTTTATTGATGGTCGAGGTGTGAGATTCATCTGGAATACGGCCTCGGGGAGCCGGCTTTCTTCCGTGATTCGAAAATAAAGTGCGGCAGCTGTCGGCGATTCTCATCTTTTCTGGTAGCTCACCTTCGGTGAGGCCTAATAATCGTCAGCGATAACTCGATTGGGCGTGCTGCTGAATATATATCATGGTGGTCATGAATTATTCGCGGGGAGATTGATGAATGCGGTGGAGAGTCGAACGGATCTGATTCAGGCGATATCGGGCAAGTGGACATTTACTGTCATGGCCGCTTTGCATAGGCGCGAGATAGGATTTTCGGAGCTTCTTGCCGAAACGGAAATGGAACCGAAGCAGATGGTTCGAGTGCTGGAGAGGCTTCGACAATTCGGCTTGGTGGAGCGCTTTGTTCCTTCGGTGAATTCGTCTTGGCGGCCGCGGTACCGACTGAGTGAAATTGGAAGCGAGGTTCTTGTGCGCACGGGGGAGATCGCTGCAGCGTGGGCTGAATCCACTGGGCGAAAGAACTTCTTCAGCGATACGGCGGACTGTGGCACGCAATGATGTCGATTTCTTGATAGGTCAGGGAGGGGGATTTGGTTATGCAAACCTCGTCGGAGGTGCGTCGGTATTGGTTGCCGCCGCGAGTTGTAGGTGCAGACCTGGAAGTGCCGCTGATCACCGGCGGAACGGCCGCGTACGCGAATCTTGATCATGCGGCCAGCGCGCCCTGCTTGGAAAAAGTCGCGCTGGCAGTGAACGAACTGCTTCCCTGGTATGCGAGTGTTCACCGGGGGGCTGGACTGGCCTCGACCGTGTGCACGGGCATCTACGAGGACTCCAGGGACGTAGTCCGCCGCTTTGCCGGCGCGGAGACCGATGCGGCCGTGGTTTACACGCGGAACACTACGGACGCGATGAATCTCCTCGCGCACGCCGTACCGGCCGGCACGGCTGTGCTGTGTTTCGGCAGCGATCACCACGCGGCGCTGCTGCCGTGGCGCGATGCGCGGCTGCTGCCAATGCCCGAATCTCCGGAAGACGCGTTGGTCCTTTTGGACGATGCCTTGAGCGGCTGTCCAGCCGGGCATCGGCTGGTAGTGCTTACCGGGGTGTCGAACGTGACTGGCGAGGTCTGGCCCGTTGCCGAGTTGGCGGCCGCAGCACGCAGGCACGGCGCACGGACGGTGCTGGACGCCGCGCAACTGGCCGCGCACCTGCCGCTTCGGATGGCGGAGTGGGGGATCGACTGGGCTGCTTTGTCCGGACACAAGATTTACGCGCCTTTCGGAGCCGGAGCCCTCGTCGGCAGGGGCGATTGGCTGCAGAAGGCGGACCCCTACCTGGCTGGCGGCGGTGCGGCCAGCCAGGTAGGGGAGGTTGCCGGGCGGCTTGCGGTCGACTGGCACAACGTGCCGGAGCGGCATGAGGCAGGGACGCCGAACGTCGTCGGGGTACACGCGTTGGCAGTGGCATGCGAGGTGCTGTCGGGGTGCGGGTGGGCCGAGGTCGCCGCGCACGAGGAAGCCTTGCTGAAGCGGTTGCGCTCCGGGCTTGACGCTATTCCGGGGGTTCGATTGCTGAGCATGTGGGGCCCGGCCGGGCGGTCGGTGGGTGCCACGTCGCTCATCGTCGACGGCACAGACGCGGCGCTGCTCGCTGCGGTGCTTTCGGCTGAGCACGGCATCGGCGTGCGCGCCGGCGCGTTCTGCGCGCGACCGGCGACTCGTGCGCTGGTGCGAGCTGCCGGTGCGGGACCGGAAGGAAACGCACTGCGCGCCAGCATCGGGCTGGGCACTACGCCGGCGCACGTCGATCGGCTGATCGCCGCGATCGGATCGATCGTCAGGACCGGTCCGCAGCGCAAGTTCGAGGCCGTCGACGGAGCGTGGTTCCCGGTGCCGGATCCACGCCCGCCGATAGGGATCGCTCACGGCCGGATGGCGGAGCGCGCTGCGGCTTTGCGGTGAAGGAACGAACGGAGTAGTCGATGATCCACCATTTCCTTTTCCTCAATGGAAACTATCGTGGGCATGTCTTCCCATCGCTGGCAATTGCGGCGGAGCTGGTGCGCCGGCGGCATCGGGTGACGTACGTGACCACAGCGGAGCTTGCTGAGACGGTGCGCAAAGCCGGTGCCACTCCAGTGCTGTACCAGGCTCGATCGGAGGGATTGCCTGCGTCGGGTGAGTACGAATGGTTCCTCGCCACGGGCTACCGGCCTTTTGTCGAGGACATGGTTTCGATTGTCGATGCCGCGGAAGACGCGTTGGCCGGGCAACTTCCCGACGCCGTCGTGTACGACGAAACCGTATCGCATCCGGCGCATCGCCTGGCGAGGAAATGGTCCGTTCCGGGCGTGCGGTTGATGACGATCTTCGCGGAGAACGAGCACTATTCCGCGGCGAGCGAGGCTTTCGACAGCTCCGCGGCGGATATCAGGGCGGTGCTGAGGTTCCAAGCTGGCTTGGCAACGGCTCTCGCCGATCTGAACATTGACCTGCCCGTGGCAGAGTTCATGGTTCCCCCCAGCGAAGAGCTCAACCTCGTGATGGTGCCGCGGGCCTTCCAAGTTGCCGGCAAGACCTTCGACGACCGGTATGTCTTCGTCGGTCCGTGCACTCACGAGGACAATCTCGCGGGTACGTGGTCTCCGCCTGACGACGGGCGGCCGCTTGTGCTTGTTTCGATGGGGACGTCCACGGTGAGCGCGGGACTCTTTCGGATGTGCGTAGAGGCGTTCACCGGGCTCGACTGGCATGTCGTGCTAGCGATCGGACCACGAGTGGCTGCGGACGAGGTGGGTGATCTTCCGGAGAATGTCGAATTGCACAGGTGGGTTTCGCATCGCGAGGTTCTGCGGCACGCGGCCGTCGTGGTGACGCACTCCGGGACCGGCACTGTGATGGATTCGCTGTCTGCGGGCGTTCCGGTGCTGGCGATCCCGCGACCGCCGCAGCGGCCGGTAGCGACGAGAGTCGCGGACCTAGGACTAGGCCGGATGCTGGATCCGGCCGATGCGACCGCGGAACTGGTGCGCGAACATGTCGTGGCCTTGGCGGGCGACCAAGATGTCCACGCAAGGCTTGCCGCGATGCGCAGGGAGATCGAAGAAGCGGGCGGCGTGGTCCGCGCAGCTGACGTGCTGGAAGGCCGTCTCGCGAGCCTGCCCCGGTGAGCGGCTCTGAATTCCCGGTCGCGCTGGACACGTTGTACACCCGTCTCGGCAGAACTGGGCTCATGGTCGCCAAGCTCGGACTCGGGACCGTCAACTTCGGCGGCAGAGTGGACGGTGCGGATACGGAGCGGTTGCTGGACCATGCGCTGGCACAAGGCATCAATTTGCTGGACACCGCGAACATCTACGGCTGGCGTGTGCACAAGGGATACACCGAAGAAACGCTCGGCCGCTGGTTGGCGAGAGATCCGGCCAGGCGCGAACGCGTGATCCTTGCCACCAAAGCGGGGAAGCCGATGGGGACGGACCCCAACGACGGTGGACTTTCGGCGCGACACCTGATCGCGTCCTGTGAGGCTTCGCTGCGGAGACTCCGGACCGACTGGATAGATCTCTTCCAGCTGCACCACGTGGATCGAATGCTGAGCTGGGACGAGATTTGGCAGGCGTTGGACCTCCTGGTGCGACAGGGGAAAGTCCGCTATGTCGGCTCGTCTAACTTCGCCGGCTGGGACATCGCTTCGGCGCAGGAAGCGGCACTGCGCCGGAACAGCTTAGGGTTGGTCGCCGAGCAGTGCTTGTACAACCTCTTCACCAGGCATGCCGAGCTCGAGGTGATTCCGGCCGCGCGAGCATACGGGCTCGGCGTCGTCGTCTGGTCGCCTCTGCACGGCGGACTGCTCGGCGGGGTGGTGCGCAAGATGAGAGAAAACGATGCGGTCAAGAGTGCTCAAGGACGTGCTCTCGCCGCGCTGGCAACTCACCGCGACACCATCGCGGCATTCGAAAATCTTTGCGTGGACTTCGGTCACGACCCGGCGCAGGTGGCCTTGTCGTGGTTGGTGCACCGTCCGGGAATCACCACGGTCTTGATCGGGCCGCGGACAGCGCGGCACGTTGACGATGCGCTGGCTGGTGCTCGGCTTTCCCTTTCGGACTCGGAGTCGGCCGCGCTCGAGACACTGTTTCCCCCGGTCGGGCGCGGCGGTGCTGCGCCCGACGCCTGGCTTTCCTAGCAACTGAAGAGAGGATTCTGCATGACCGCCTTCAAAGACTCCAGGACTGTGCCGCACGAATCGGATCGGGATGCCGAGGCACGAGAACGGTTGACGAAGTTGCTCGTGGAGACTCCCATCCCGCCGGAATACCTGATCGACAACCTGCCGGTCTATCTGCGCCGTCATCAGCTCGCGGACCTTCTCTCGATGGATGCGCTGTACCGCATGCTGCCGGAGGTGCCTGGGGTGATCATGGAGTTCGGGGTGCTGCACGGGCGGCATCTGGCGGCCTTCACCGCACTGCGCAGCATCTACGAACCGTACAATTCACTTCGCCGCATTATCGGTTTCGATACCTTTACCGGTTTCCCCGATGTGGCTGAGGTCGATCGGGTCAGTCCCAGTGCCGTGCCCGGCCGCTTCGCAGTGCCTGCGCACGAAGTAAGCCATTTGCGCGAAGTTCTGGCTGCCCACGAAGCCTGCGAACCGCTCGGCCATGTCCAGCGCAGCTCCGTGATCCAAGGAGACGTGCGAGAGACGGTGCCGCGCTACCTCTCCGAGAATCCCGAGACGGTCATCGCGCTTGCTTACTTCGACCTGGATCTCTACGACCCGACCCGTGAACTGCTCGAGGTCGTCAAGCCCCACCTTGTGAAAGGCAGCATCATCGCGTTCGATGAGCTCGCTCATCCGAAATGGCCTGGCGAGACCCTGGCGTTCCGCGAGTTCATCGGTTCTGGCCAGGCCGCGTTGCACCAGCTGCCAGGACGCGAACCTCCGGTCATCTACATGAAATGGGGGGAGTGAGCGTGTCCTCGGGATTGGTGCTCGGCCCGCGGGACGACATCGACTTCCCCAGGCGGCTCCGCCGGTCTGCGCTCGTGACCGCGCGGGGGCACGGGATGCCCACCTCAGACATAGCCGACTGGCTCACGGCACGACGGAAGACCGGGAATTTCCACGTGACCCGGATTCCGTTCGCGGAACTTGACCACTGGTCTTTCGACTGCGAGACGGGCAACCTCGGCCACCGAAGCGGCCGGTTCTTCCGGGTCGAGGGGTTGGACGTCCGCATCGGCGAAGGACCGATTCTCCAATGGCAGCAGCCGATCATCAACCAGCCGGAGGTCGGCATCCTCGGTCTGCTGGTCAAGGAGTTCGACGGTGTCCTGCACTTTCTGATGCAGGCCAAGATGGAGCCGGGAAACCCGAACCTGCTCCAGCTGTCGCCCACGGTACAAGCCACCTACAGCAACTACACGAGGGCTCACGAGGGGGATAGCGTCCGGTACCTGGATCACTTCACCGGAGGAAGGCCCGTCGAGACATTGGTCGACGTGCTGCAATCGGAGCACGGAGCGTGGTTCTACCGGAAGTTCAACAGGAACATGATCGTCGAGACGGCCGAGGACGTCGAAACTCACGAAGACTTTTGCTGGCTTACGCTGGGTCAGCTCGGTGAGCTGCTGCGGATGGACAACCTCGTCAACATGGACTCCCGGACGGTCCTGTCGTGTGTTCCCGTCCCGGACGACGGAGCGGGTGCTCTTCACACCGACCGGGAGCTTTTGTCCTGGCACGCCGCCGAGCGGTCCCGTCGCCTCGTGCGGGTTCAGCAGATGCCGCTGGCCTCGGTGCGGGGCTGGTCGCGAAGCCCGTCGTCGATCGAACACGAGGACGGGCTGTACTTCCGGGTGGTGGCGGTGCGGGCGCAGGCCAGCAGCCGTGAAGTGGACGCGTGGACACAGCCCCTCTTCGAACCCCGCGAACAGGCGCTGTGTGCCTTCCTCTCGCGGCGCTTCGGCGGCGTGCCGCACTTGCTTGTGCAAATCCGGGTCGAAGCGGGGTTCCTCGACGCGATCGAACTGGGGCCGACCATCCAATTCACGCCTCGGCGGGGCAGTCACCCGCAGAGCCATGGTGGACCAGCGTTCCTCGACAGCGTCCTGAGAGCTGATCCGGCGCAGATCCGCTACGAAGTGGTCCATGCGGAAGAGGGAGGCCGCTTTCTCAATGCTCAGGTGCGATACTTGATCGTCGATGCGGGCTCGTCGGTGCCAGACGAGCCGCCGCCTGGTTTCCGCTGGTTCACCCTCGGGCAGTTGAACACTTTGCTCAGGCACAGCCGGTATGTCAATGTGCAGGCGAGGACCCTCTTGTCCGCGCTCACGACACGAGCGGTAGAACTATGAGAGCGCGCGAACTCGCGGTCAAAGGAGCACACCGCGTGCTCTTCTGTCGGCACGGTCTGTCCGTGGCACCGTACGCGGGGAACACGTCGACGGCGGCGAGGTACGGCTGCTGCGCGCGGGGGCGAGTGCTGGATCTCGTGGTGGACCCGCGGCCGGGGTTGCCGACATTCGGTCGCCGGGGTCCGGTGCGGCTGGACCCGGTCCCGCTCCGGGCAACCTGTCCGCTGACAGGCGTGGGCCGCGCGTTCGTCGCTCTCGAGGACGAGTCGGTGATGTCCTCTCTGCTGACCGAGACCTGCTCGCCCGAGCGCGAACTAGCCGCGTCCTCGCGAGATCCGGCGCTGGGCTTGCCGATGGGAGAGGCTCCGATCCTGTCCGCCCAGGACATCGAGGCTCCGACACTCGGCGAGGCGCGCCGACTCGAACTGCTGCCCGGCTTTGCCGCTCGTCCCAAAGCGGAGGGCAGATCGTGAATTCAGGCGCCGAATGGGCCGTGCACGGCGAGCGTCCGGTCTACGACAGCAGGTGGGTGAGCCTGTCGCTGGCTGACGTGGAACTGCCGACGGGAGATCGTTGCGAGCACCACGTCCTTCGGCTGCCTTCGTCGGCCGCGGCGGCCGTCGTCGACGACAGCCGCGTGCTCATGCTCTGGCGGCACCGGTTTACCACCAGGACTTGGGGGTGGGAACTGCCGGGCGGGATGGTGGAGCCGGGTGAAACCCCTGCACAGGCGGCCGCTAGGGAGACTGAGGAAGAGACCGGATGGCGGCCTGACGTTCTCACCGAACTGTGTTACCTGGAGCCTCTTGCCAATATCGCAGACGCGGCGCAGTACGTCTTTCGCGCCGAGGGGGCTGCTTACGCCGGGCCGCCTGCTGATCAGGTCGAAGCAGACGAGATCGCCTGGATTCCCGTCGCTCACGCGGTCGAACTCGTCGCGGCACGTCAGATTGTCTCCGCCGCGAGCGTGGCGGCCGTTTTGAGGCTCGCGCTCCACTCACGGGGGTAGGCGGCCGTCTGCACGGCGACAGCGGGGGTGGAGGGAACTGCGTGCGCTGCATTCGTCCAGCGGAGCGAAGAGATGCCGGCCGTCGCACGTCATCCGGCACCGTGGCCGGCCGACGGCCAATTCGTCCAGGCCGGCCTGGACGAATGCCGGGCGTGGAGGCCTGGTTGTGCTTCTTCCTCGGCGCGAGCGGACGCCTTTCGGTTTCCTTCGGGCGATGTGCCATGCGGCCGAAGCGGACCGAACTGGTCACCGCCGCGCGAACACGACGGGAAGAGCGCTGGGAACGCGATAGATCTTGCCGTGCATATAGGGGGACGGAGCATCGGGATCCAGGTGCAGCAGGGGCAGCTCGTCGAACAGCCGGTTCATCACCGCCTCGACTTCGACGCGGGCGAGATGCATCCCGATGCAGCTGTGCGGGCCGTGGCCGAAGGTCACATGTGGCGGACCGCCGCGGGTGATGTCGAAGGAATCGGGGTCGGGGTAGCGGGCGGGGTCCCGGTTCGCCGCGACGAGGGAGGCGTACACGAAGGAGCCCGCGCGAATCCGGACGCCGCCGAGCCTGACGTTCGTCTTGGCGAGCCTCATCCCGCCGGCGACGGCGGGTTCCCAGCGGATTGCCTCTTCGAAGGCGGCCGGGAGGAGCGAACGATCCGCGCGTACCCGCGCGTGCTGGGCGGGATGACGGAGCAGCGCGAGGATCAGGGTGCTCGAGGCTCGATGGGTAGTTTCGATGCCGGCGGGGATGAGCAACAGCAAAAAGGACAGTATCTCTTCGTCGGTGAGGCAGCGGCCATCCCGTTCGAGGACAACGAGCTCGCTGACAAGATCGTCGGCCGGAGCGGTACGGCGCGCGGCGATCATCCGGGTGAAGTAGTCCGTCATGTCGTCTTTGGCTGCCGAGACTTCCGGCCACTGCAACGCGGCGTCGATCATCCGGAGGGCGCGACCGCTGAAGAACGCGAAATCGCTCTGGGGAACACCGATCACCGCGGCGATCACCCGGACCGGGAACGGCAAAGTGAGGTCGGCGATCAGCTCGGCTCGCCCCCGGGCACGGAATCGTGCGAAGAGATCGTCCAAAATCTGGTGGATCTTGTTCACGTGCCGCCGTGCGATCAAAGTCTTGCGGAACAACGGAGCTATCGTCGACCGGTAGTGCTGGTGTTCGGGCGGATCAAGCTCCAACATGCTTCGGCCAGCCAGCAGGCGCAACTGGGGCGCGTACGCGAGGTTCGAGAAGTGCCCGGTATTGCTCAGCACTTCGCGTACCAGGTCGTAGCTGAAGACGTAGTACTGGTGGACGGGCGCGCCGGTCTCAGGGTCCGCCGCGACTACTTCAGCGATCGGGCCGGTTTCGCGGGCCCTGGCGAGCAATGGATGGATGTCCTGGTACAGCGGGCCTGCGGCGAGGAACTCGTCGACCGGGCGCTGAGCTGGCAGGCCTGTCATGCGGTCCCGCCTTTCAGGCGTGCCTCTGGTCGTCCGGGATGATCGCGGCGTGCAGGCGGCGCGGGTATGGCTTTCATGTTGGCTGTCCTTGATCGCTCAGGAGGCTCGGCCGTCTGTCTCGCACCCTTGTTCTGGTCGCTGAAGAGCACTCAAACGATCGCTGTGCAGGGCGTTGAGGACGGAACAGGGACGCATCGCATTGACGGATCGACCGGAGGGCCGATGACGGCAACGGCGGGAATCGACATCGCCAAGGAGTTTCACCGGGTTGCGATCGTCATCGACGGAACCGGGAACATTGTTGCCGCCCAACGCATTGACGATGATCCCGGCAACAGATCTCCTGGCTGCACCGAGCCGAGGTCGATCACGGCGAGCCTACCGTCGAGCTCGAGCTGATCGGCGGCGTGGTCAGCCTGCTGACCGTGATGCTTCTCGACGCCGGGATCCGCCTGGCTCACGTGCCCGGCCTGGTCGTCACCCGAGTCCGCCGCGCTGCCAAGGGCGGCGAGGCCAAGTCCGACCCGCACGACGCTAAGACCATCGCCGACCAATTGCGGCTGCGCGGCGACTGGAATGAGATCACCACCAGCGACGAGACCGCGCTGGACCTGTGCGTGCTGGTCTTCAGTCGCCAGGAAATCCTGGTCGATCAGACCCGCCGTCCCGCGCGGCTGTGCGGGACCCTCGCTGGCTTCTTTACGGGTCTGGAACGCGCCGTGGACGTCACCGTTCTCATTGACCCGCGGCTGCCGTCCAGCTGCGTCACGTCGGCCAAGATCCGCCGGGCCGGTCAGCGTAGCCTGACCGAATACCTGCTCTATGCCGGGGTCCGCCGCGGCTACGCCGAAGCGTTGGCGGACAAGGCGACCACCGCTGCCCGATCTCAGCGGACGGTCGCGCCCGGCTGAGACCGGACAGCCGGATCCGAGCTGGACCGCGAGATCGCCGAGGACTTCGACCGCTGCCCTGACGCGGCCCTCATCCGCAGCCTGCCCGGAACGCGGGCCACTCCCACTGCGGAATTCATCGCGGCCACAGGAGATCTGAGCCGTTTCACCAGGGCCGACCAGCTCGCCTCGGCCGTCGGACCCGCCCCCGTGCTGCAGCCGTCCGGCAAAACGCGTCGCCTGCGCCGTGCCGCCGCCCGCGGCAAGACCCTCAAGGTCGTCTCCAGCCAATCCGGGCTCTGCGCCATCCGCACGGACCCGGCCGGCAAAGCCTTCTGCCGGCCGGACCGCGCACGAGTCATAGCTGCTTGACGAAAACATTAGGCAGCCTCCTCTTTGGCGAGGCATTCCCCTGCGGTTCAACCTTCCAGATGCTTTTTGATCAGCTCGACGGCCGTACGCGGATCGTCGGCCCAGAAGTCGATGCGGTCGAACTCTTTGACCCCACGGCTCAGGCCGAAATCGGCCTGGTGCGGTTCGCGCAAGGCCACCGTCACATTGGTCGATTTGGTGATCTCCATGACCAGTACTCCGCCGACCACGTCGTTGACCTTCTTGAGTTCGCGGGACTGGGTGCGCAAGCCCGCCGACTCGATCTTCGCCATGGGTATGCGGAAGTCGAGGAACGAGATGTAGCGCAGGCGCAGTGTTTCCGGATCGACCGTGTGCGGATACTTGTACAGCGACGAGATCATCGCCAGGAACCAGATCGTACCGGCGATGCCGAGGATCAGCAGTACGATGCGCACGACCGGCCACGGCACGATGAGTTCGACGAGGGCTATCTCCAGCGGATTGATCACGAAGAACACCCAGAACAGCGGCCGCATCTGCGCGCTGTAGCCGATGGCGTCGCCGTCGGCCGGCACGTCGCGTCGCCGAGCGGCAGCCAGCCACAGGGCACGCATCATCTTCAGGTCGTGCTTGACGATCGCGGCGGCCCGGTCCGGCATGACCTTGTTCAGCGAGGCTGAAACAGCTTCGAAGAAGCTGAGCCCCTCGGCACGCGCCCGCTTGACGGCGGTGCGCAACGCGAGCAGTTCGAACAGCACGACCACCAAGGCGGAACCTTCGATCACGGCCGCGGCCAGCACCCCGTTGCTGAGACTGATCACTCCGGTGGAGAACAGCGCTATCTCCACGAGCAGGACGGCAGGCAAGACCCAGCGCAAGTATTTCGCGGCCCTCTGAAACGCCCTCGGAGCGGGACCTGGACTTTCCGGCGCGGTCGTCGCCGACGTGCCCGTCCCCTTCGGATCGCTCGATCTTCCGGTTACCGTGTCCCTTTCGCCCATAAAAAAATACTATCATGATCTACCGCTTCGCACTTTCGGCCAGTAGTTCCTCGGTGCGCTCCCAAAGCGTGGCGGCCAGTTCGGGATCGCTCAGCCGACGGGAGACTCGGCGCAGCTCGCCTTCGACGAAGAATGCGCCGGGGTGAGCGATCCCAGCATCTTCCAGCGCCAGTTTGGTCAAGGACTGAGCGCCGTGCTCGGGTGGTTTGAACGCGCGTGGCACGAGAGCCCGGAATCGACGATAGAATGTCGATTCATTGCCAAATGAAGTTTTAAGCATGCCGGGGTGACAACAGGTGGCAATGGGGCCACCCGTTCCTGCTCGCTTCGAGAATTCAACCGCAAAGAGCGCGTTCGCCTGTTTGGAGGCCTTGTATGCTCCCCATCCGCTCCACCGCAGCCGGTCGCGATTCAAGTCGTCGGGACGTACGCCCTCGGCGAGCAAAGAACCCGTCATGACGACTCGGCCCGCAGGTCGCGCTGCCAGCATATCGCGGAGCAGCCTCGTCAGCAAGAACGGCGCGAGGTGGTTGACCTGGTTGGTCAGCTCGTTGCCATCCGTGGTGACTTGCCTGGTCGAGGTATGGATGCCGGCGTTGTTGATCAGGACGTCCAAGCGGCTGTAGCTTCTGGCCAGTCGCGAGGCCAGGGCGCGCACTTCAGCCAGCACCGAAAAATCGGCCGGGAAAGTGTCCGGGCGCGTTTGACCTGTTCGTGCTATCTCCTCTGCCACGTACGCAAGGCGTGCCTCGTCGCGTCCGACCAGCACGACCGTGGCGCCGCGCTCGGCGATCTTCACGGCTGTGCGCGCGCCGACGCCAGAGCTGGCACCGGTGACGGCGACAATTGGTTGTTCGCCGCTCATCGCTCTTTCCTTTCCGCCCGGACTGGGCTTAATTCAACGGTCCAGTGGTGCCGGGTCAGACCTTTGCGGCAGTACTGGTAGGGCAGCCGTCCGTAACCGCCGTCTCCCCAATCTGTGCCCCAGCTGTTGCGCACGATGAGCGCACCCGTGAGTTCTTCTCCAGTATCTGGATCGACCCCGGCTGGTGTGTCGTCTTCGTAGCCGACGACGAGGACCACGTGCCGGGCGAAGCGCTCGGCACCGCGCGGCAGCATCGGCAGGAGCGACGATTCCCATGAGGACTGTTGTGCCGGGTTCAGCGGGAATTCCAAGCTCACTGGTGCGCCCTGGGAGACGACACCGCGGATTTCGCCGAGCAGATCTCCTCGCTTGGAGTCGTGGTCGTCGAGCCGGCGATAGCCGATACCGCGAAAAGCCTTGGCTCGAAGGAAACTCGCTTTTGACGGGATCTGGTCGATCCGGGACCGGTCGAACGGCCAGTCCTCTTCCGAGGGCAGGCCGAAGCGGTGCCAGGCGGCGAACGCCCAGTCCAGTCGCGACCCGCGCAGCAGGCCGTGCTTTCCCACCGCCCGCGACGTGAAGTAGTTGAACAGCACCGACGGTGTCCAGGCAAGACCGGTCCGCCGACGCAGGTGGTAGCCGGCCATGGCGGTCACCACCGCGGCAGTGCAGGTCGGATGGTCGCTGTGCTCCAGTACCGGGGGGAACCAGGCGCGAGGCAGGACCGCGGCACGGCCGCTCACGCTTCTCGGCCCATGACCGCGAGGAAACGCCGGTCTCTGACCTCGACCGACCAGTTAAAGCGCCGGATCGCTTCGGGAGCGAATTCCTGCGACGGAGGTTCATCGAGGAGGTAGAAGCCGGTGGTGTCCCGTCCTCGGACGAGCATCGCGGTGTCGGGACCTGGTTTCGGCTTCACCTCGGGTGTTATGTAATCGACCGCGAAACAGATCCGGTCGGCATCCGTGCTGCTCGGACCGGACGAGTGGACGGCCGAACCGTGGTGGAGCGAGCCTTCTCCCGGACGCAGCAGGACATCGACGACGGTGTCGTGGTCGATGTCGAGGTCCACCTCAAGGCCGCGGAAAATTCCCTTCGCGCTGCTGCTTCGGCGGTGCGGCACCAGCGTCTGGTTGTGCGGCCCGCGGGCGAACCTCATGGTGCCGTTGACCCGGGTGGTTTCGGTCAGTGCCAGCCAGATGCGCACAGTTCGGTGCTGGAATCCCTCCCAGCCGTAGTGCAGCGCGTCCTGGTGCCACGCGAGTTCGTCGGAGCTGCGGCCCCGACGCCAGAACAGATGGGTCGACCAGACCAGGAGATCCGGGCCGATCAGGTCTTCTACGACGGCGAGGATCCTTTCGTCCCGGACCAGCTTGTCCGCCCAGGGTGCCAGCAAATGGATCTTCGGGGAGTTCCACCGCCGCCCCAGCCGCCCGCCTGCTTTGCGTGTGATGGCTTCGTACCGGCGGACTTCGGCTGCCAGAGCGGAGGCTTCTGTCTCGGTGATCAACGGCACCGGGAAGTAAAAGCCGTCGCGTCTGAAGGCCTCGGCAATTCTGCCGGTCATGCGCGGGCCACCGTCAGGTCGTCGCGCATGCGTTCGAGCAGCGCCACAGCGTCCTCCCGTTTGGTGTCGGGTGCCTTGTCGCGTAGAAACTCGGCCAGAACATCCAACTCAGATCGCGGGACCTCATCACGAAGTGCATACAGCACCGCCGCGACCGAACGTTCGGGGAAGTAGATCTTCTTGCCTGTCTGCAAGAACCGATCTGCCAGTTCGGCGGAGACGACGCCCGATCGCGACGCCTCCGCGATGGCGAACCGAAGGTTGACGAGCGGTTCGCTCAGGGGCCGCAGGGTGTCTTCGCTGTAGGTGATCGCGACTTCGTCGTCCTCGTCGGTACGCCCGGACACGAACTCCTCGAAGATTTTGCCGACGCCGATCATCCCGTACGGCGCGCATTCAGCGCCTCGCAGCGCGCCCATGCTCGACGAGCCGTATACGGCGATGTCGGCATCCATGGCACGCAGGATCTCTTTAGGGGAGATCGACAGCGAATGCAAGAATCGCCCGTCGACGATGCCGATCATGGTCGGACGCTGCGGCCGGTCGAGCAGCCGGTCGATGTCGCCTTTGCCCACAGGCGGCAAGTACTCCGCTTCCAAGACCTTCGAAGCCGCGGTGTGAGCAATGCTGGGACCGCAAAAGACCACAGCTGTCATGTCAGGCTCCTCCGTTCGCGCCGGCGACGGCGGCCGGGTCCGCGAGCTTCCGGACGGTCTCGTTCCACACCTTGGTGCCGCGCGGGCCGAGTTTGCTCTGGTCTACCGCCCAGGACTCCATGCCCGGCACGATGACCCTGGCCACCTTGGCTGGAATCTCGGGAGGCGAGAGGTCGACGACGATCGCCTGCTCGAGACCGCTGCTCCTGAGCCGGCCGAGAACGAATCGCAGATCCGTTGCCACGTCGTCTGACGAGAAGTTGGACAGATCGGCGGCATTGCGCCGGAACTCGGTCGGCGTCCACCACCAGGCGGCCTTGTTGATGGTTTTGACCCGCTGTACATGGCGCAAATGCACGGGCACCTCCTCGTCGGGCATGCTGATGTCCTCGCGCATCGCCTGAATGTCAACGCAACGGCTCTGCGCGCATTCGGTGAGTGCCCGGACCATGGCGACCTCGATGTCGGGATGAGTCCCGAAGCCGCCGTGTCCCTGCTGTCCCTCGGCCATGCCGAACCTGTCGACGGTCGCGCACCACACGCTGGGAATACCGATGTCGGAGGTGATATCGGCCATTCGCACCTCGACGTCGGCGGCGGCGAAACGGGCGACAAGATCACGCGCTTTCGACGGCAGGGCGGTCATGTCGAAGTGCGCATGCCTGGACTTCAGTTCCTCGATGACGGCAGGCGGCGTGCTCATCGTGACCAGATCGCTGCGCAGCAGTTCGGTGAGGTGGGTGGTGACCAGTTCCGCCAAGGTCATCGCGTCCCGTTCGACAAGCTCGCACAGTGCGTGGAGCACTGCCTCTTCGAGAGTGTTCCCGGATGCGAGCCCGTTGGTGGAGACTATTTGATAGCAAGGGACTTCGTGGTAGCGATCGATATAGGCGGCACCGTGCATGGGCACGAGCACGGCTTCTTCGCCGATCAAGTCGAAGCCTTCGAGCCAGGAGATCGGCTGGTCGTCGTGGTAGTGCTTCGTCAGCTTCATGTTGTAGGCACTCGGATGCATCACCCGCCGGCCGCGTCGGACGAGGTCCGAGTAGGACGCCACCGCGGCGGGCGTCCTCGGCAGCCAGGCGGAAAACCGTTCGATGGCCTCCATGACCGCGGAGGTCTTGGCGTCGACCGGCCGTATTCCTTTGCCGTTGTACACCGAGATCAAGTCTCGCGACCGCGGGACAATGGCGTTGTAGACCGGGATCCCTACACGGTCCAGCCAGGTGATGTTGCCGATCCTGGTGATCCCGGCGCTGCGCAGATACGGTGCCACCCTGGCCAGCGTGTCCTCGGCTGCGATCTCACGGTGCACCCCCGGTCCCAGGAACTTCGGTGCGCTTTCGCGGATTTTCATGGCTGGCCTTCCCGTGCGGTTCGCGAGTTGACGAGCTGGACCTGTGCGCGGCCGTCGCCCTCGTAGTGGTAGGCGACTGTGACCTTGTCGCCTTCGGCGACCTTGACCGCTTCAGGGAAGGCCCAGCCCGCGGTGAACCAGTGGCTCTGCGAATCTCCGTTCTCCGGGTGGGTGCTCAGTACCGTGCCGGGAGCCAGGTCGGCTTCGAAGTACACGATCACTCCCGTTGCCACACCGTGCGTCTGCGCGGTCAACGTCGCTTCGCCCCGGAAGGTCCTGGCGTCTTGCCGCAGGTCCGCCTGGTACAGCCGGGTCGGCTCGGAAAGCCGGGTCCACTGTCGGACAAGAGCCGGCGGCTCGTAGAAGCCCGCTACCCGCTCGCGGTCGATTTCGAAGAACGACGTGAAATCCATGCCGTACCGAGCGTTCCACCTGTCGATGTGCGCCGGCACGATCCGATGCTCGGCGACGCGCTCGGCAGGCATCTCCGTCAGATAGGCGTAGGCGCGCAGCGCGCCCGGGATGAGCCGGGCGTCCGGGGTGAGCAGCCTCCGCCGCGCGTCCTGGATTGTTTCCCAGATCACCATGTCCAGAGCGTCGTTTCCGACGATGTCGGTCGTCAGCACGTTCGCTTTCTCCGGCAATGTCAGCGAGGTCGACCAATCTTGGACGAAGGTGATCTGCTCGGCGACGCCGTTGCTTTCGGCGAGCAGCCGGGCGACGCCGGCGGTCCGCGCCGGCTCGACGGCGTAGACGCGGGCAGCGCCTGCCGCGGCCGCCGCGACAGCGAGAATCCCGGAACCGGTCCCGAGATCGAGGACTGTGTCGCCGGGCTTCACCACGGCCCGCACGGCCTTCAGGAACATGCTCTTGCGCATCGGGTCGTCCAGCATCCGGATGTTGGCGTAGGCCAGGCCGTAGCCTCCCATCGGAAACATCAGCTCAGTGAATCCGGGAGGTTGCGCGGTGGTCAGGATCTCCGCGTCGACCAGCTCGCCGAGGGTGGCTACAGCCTCGGACAGCGCGCGTTCGCCCGGCAACCGCTGCCTGAGCCGACGGAGGCCGTCCGCTACCGGGACCGGGCTGTGGAACACGTCGAGCAGGCCGAGTGCGTGGTGGCCGAACTTCCACACCGCCTGACGATGATGGATCCGCACATCGTTTGCGCTGTCAAGTTCGACGACGAGCTCGGGTGTCCTGGCGAGCACCGTGTCAAAGGCGATTCCCATGATCTTTTCCTTTCTTGCTGCCCGGCGAATCGCGGCAAGCGCGGGTGAGCGCACGGATCAACGGGGCGCGGAAGTCTCCGAGCGAGCCGAACTCGGCGACCGATCCGCTGGTCGAGAACCCCACCTGGGGCTCAGTGACCTCGTGCCCGTCCGCGCGCAGCTGCGCGATGTTCCGTTGGTTGGCGGGTTTGTGCCAGGAAGCGGCGCTCATCGAGGGCACGATCAAGGTCGGGCAAGTGGCGGCGGCCACCGTCGAGGTCAGCAAACTGCCGCACAGGCCATGCGCCACTTGGGCGACCAGGTGCGCTGTCGCCGGGACGACTGCCAGGACGTCGGCCTCGGTTGCCACCCCGACGTGCGACTTAGTGCCGACCGGCAGGTCGTTCCAGCCGGTCATGACCTCGTAGTCGGCTACGGCTTGGATGGATGCCTTCGTCACGAATCGCTGAGCCATGTCCGAGAGGATCACCCGGACGTCAATCAGCCCGAAGGTGGTACGGAGCCACATCAGCATGTGGGGTGTGCCCAGCGCGGACACAGAGCCGCAGACTCCGATCAGCAGTTTGGTCGAGGAGAAGTCCGGGACAGTCATCGGACCCGCTCCTGGACCGCGAGCCACGATGCCTCGACTGCTGGCAGCAGGTCGTCGACTCCGGCGGAATCCCGTGTCGCCCAGATGCCGAGCGCGTAGTGATCGAGGATCCGTCGTGCGACGGCGGACCACAACCCGTTCTCGTCGAAGTCGAGGGGATAGGCGGACACAAAGGTGGCGACGTGTTCGCGCAGGACCGTCGGCGGGCACCCTGTGGCTGAGCCGGTCTCGATCAGGTCAGCGATGAGAAAAGCCAGGTCGTGCAATGGATCGCCGAGCCCGGCTTCTCGCCAGCCGAGCAAACAGGGCGGGCGGTCCGCGGTACAGGCGCCTGCAGAGAACCTGCCGTGGACGAGGGTCGTGCTTGCCGGCTCGTCGGTTTGAGCGGCTGCCGAGGCTAGGGAAGGGGCTAGCTGCTGTGGAAGTCGCGCCCTCGCTTCGCGGACTCCTGCGGCCGCGACGGGCGCTGTGAGCCATGCGGGGCCGGTCCCTCGGGCAGGCAGGGTACGCCGGGCGTCTTCGCTGATCGGCGCCGAATGGATCCGGCCGGCGAGAGCACCGAGGTGGTACAGCGATTCCCGCCAATATCCGTTATCCCGAGCTAGACCGCCGGAGAGCAGGCGGTCGCTCAGCAGCTCGGCGTTCGCGACGCCGGGCCAGAGCGCGAGATCCGGAGAAACCACGATGGGCATGAGGCAGCCGTGCGTCTCGCCGAGCGCCGCCGCGACTGTCCGGACTCCGTCCGCGTCGAGGTAGCCCTCGGGGCTCTGGCGGAGTCTTTCAACCCAGTGGTGTCCGGCTTCGTCGTGCAGGCACGTGCGAATGACGAACGGGCCGGCGATCCGTCGCACCTGGTGTGCGCCTGCCGCGATCACGCGCTGAGCTGTTCTGGGTTCAGGTACGGCCTGCGCGCGTCGAGCCCGGCAGCGGTGAAGCGCGCCTCGATCGAGGCGACCTTGGCACGAGACGTGCTTGAACCAGCTTCCCAAGCGTCGAGCAGACCGTCGGCGACGAGCATGCTGCGGTGTTCTCCAAAGCTCATCGCGGGCGCGTACCGGCGGGGCTCGTGCGCGAAGGAAATGCCGTGCGCGATCCGGAGCGCGAACCGTGGCGGGTCGTCGCGCAGCAGCTCCCCGTGCTCCTCGCCGAGCCTGGCGAAGAGATGCTGGTGAATCAGCCAGGATTCGCGATCGAGGTAGACGACGAATGAATCCCGGCGCAGCAGGCCTGCCGGGTCGTTCACGGTCTTGAGCCCGAACGGGGTGTCCGTCCGGTTCAGCTCGGAGGCGAGTGCGCTGAGCAGTGAAGGAGCCGCATCTGGATGATCCAGGGTGAAGTAGATCCGGACCAGGTCGTCGCCGAGCGGCCGGCCGCAGTCGCCGCGGACGCTGTACCAGCCGGTGACCTGGTAACGGGCTTCGGGCGGGAACAACACGGAGACCTGGGTCCCGGCTGCCGGCGAAGGCGGGCGCAGTTCGTCCGGGGCGGCGATCAGCGAAATCGACTTCTTCGAGACGACCCTGTTCGAACCGATGATGTCGACGACAGCCCACCCGCCATCCCAGAACCCCTTGCCCCGGTTCGCTGTGTGCAGGCGTTCCGTGTAGTCGTAGTCTTCGATGTCGTAGAGCGCGCCGGTAGGCTTTCCGCCGTTCAGGAAGAGCTGTGCGGCGGCGAGATCTCCGACGTGGTAAGCCAGGTAGATCGTCCGGCACAGCAGCACAAGCAAGGGGCGGTCGAGGTCGGTTTGGACATCGCGCGGCGGGGTGAGAGTGCCGAGCGTGCGGTGCCGGAACTTCAGCTCGTCGAGTACTTCGATTTCCGATGCGATGCGGCGGAGCAGTTGCTCGTGGCTCGTCATGACCTCTCCGATCCTGATCGGCCGGCCTTCCGGAGCAAGGAACCCGGGTTGCTGACCAGCGCTTCGGCCAAGACGAGCGCAAGGTGGCCGACGCGGTCGAGCGAACCGAATTGCTCCAGCTGGGCACCGGCGTGCTGCAGCAACACCAGACCGGCGTGTTGCACCGCGGTGGTCGCGGAGCTCTCGTCGAACCGGGAGAACCGGAGGTAGGACGTCAAGAAAACGTCGATTCTGTCGAGGACTGCAGGAGGCAGCAGAAAGTCCTGTTCACGCCAGTGCCGGACGGCGTGCAGGACGAACTGGGCGATCAGGTATCCGACGTCGTAAGCAGGGTCGCCGACGCAAGCGAACTCCCAGTCGATGATTCTCAAGCCGTTCGTCGCGAACAGCACGTTGTCGTCGCGCAAGTCGAAATGGACAAGACTGCGAGGGGCCCATTTTCGATGCAACTCCGCCAAATGTCCCGACAGGCGCTGGACCACACGGATCCACTCGTCGTACTGCAGGCCGAGGCCGTACGCGTACTCGCGCACCGTGAGCAGAGTCGTTTTCGCCGCGGGCAAGGGCATAAGCAGGCCGGGGTCCGCCGCGAGCAGATCAGCGACGGAGACTCGGTGCAGCCCGGCGAGCGCGCCGGCGAGCGCGACCACGTGCGAAGTCTCGAGCTCCCCGCGGTCGGACAGCTCGCGCAGGCTTGCGCAGGGTTCGACCGCGTCGTAGACCGAAATCATGCTGTCCGGATCGACCGCAAGTACCCTGGGCACCGTGTCGCGGGTGAACACGGGCAGCGGCATGCCAGCCATCATCTCGAGTATCCGCAGCTCGCGTCCGGTGTCTTGATCGAAGCCTTCGTCCGGCCATTTGAGCAGGACGTGCCTGCCGTCGGTCAGTGCGGCGAGCACGACTCGCCTCCGCGAAACACAGACCGAGAAATCGCGCAGGGGAGCCAGTCCCGGCACCGAGCCGAGTTGCCGGTCGACTTCTTCCCTGGTCGGTCCGGACTCGTGCTGATAGCGGGCGGAAGCCCGCGAGCCCGGACGCGGGAGGTGGAACCCCAGCGTCCGGACGCGCAGCTTCTCATCGGGTTCGATGGAAGGAATCATGGGTGTGACTGGCTCAGCAGTGCACGGCGACGGTGACAGCGAACCCGGCGATGCTCTGCTGCACGCCGCTGGCGGCCGTCAGCCCAGCCTTCTCTTCGAGGAAACGCTGCAACTCTTCCTCGCTGAAGCCGGAGATCTCGGCGAGGGACAGTCCGTCCACTGCCTCGTTGCTTTCCTCCGACTTGATCTGCTGGACCAGGTTCTCGATATCTTCGTCCGAAATTGACGCCGATACGTTCACGTCGTGCGAATCCATTTTCTTGTCTCCTTCTTCGCAGTGGGGTGAACTCCCCGCCATCATCAAAGAGGAGTGCAGGGTGGCAAGCAAGGGCATCGATGCCAGTGCTGTTTGCTGGCATTTTTGCCATGATTGGGACAAGGACTTTGCTGTGTCTGCCGTTTCCCAGGTCGGGGCATCCGTCGGCCAAGCGCCGCCGGCTCGGGTACGGTGATCCTCCCGTAAGCCGTCGCGGCAATCTGTGGACATCACCATTGACAGCTCGGACTCGGCCCGGGCAGCCTTGAACCGACCAGGGCGAGCGCGGGGCGTGGCTGTGAGACGGGACGCCGGCCGCATCGCGCGAAGTTCGCTGAATCGCCTCGTAACGATCCTGGGATTCACGATCTGACGTCGGCCGGAGGGTCCGGGCGACGACGAAAACCCGCACTTCCCAGCGCATCCGCTGCTCTCGTTGGGCAGGTCGCCATGAGATGGCGTTCGATCGAGCGGCGGTCGGATTCGGTGCGGAGGAGGAGGAGGAGGAGGCCATTACCGTGACGTTGAGCGACTGTGTTCGGCTGGGTTCGCGAGATCCGCCGGCTGTCTGGGCCGGAACCGGCGCTCATCAGGTTTCAGGTTTTCCGTCCGGTCAATCAAAGCGGAAACATGTGTGGAGAACATTGGTCCTGATCTTTCCGTATCTGCCGTCGCTGCTCGTATCACGGCGGTGCAACCTCTTTCGCCGGATAGCTGCCTCGCCTAGATCATGCTCCTGGACGCGTCAGAGCGCGGACGGCGAGATTCGCAGGCGAACCCGCACTCGGTCGCCTTCTGGGACGCCTAGGTCGTCGAAAAGCTCCATTGCCCGTCGCCAGTGGACAGCGGCCGAGCGGGGGTCGCCTTGCTCGTACCGGGTCTGAGCGGCGCCCTCGTGCGCGCAGGCTTCTTCGAAAGGGTTCGAAGTTTCCTTCGAGACACGAAGGGCTTCCTCGAATCGCCGGGACGACTCGTCGCGTTCACCAAGCCTCCGGTAGATCTCGCCGAGCGTGCGAAGCGCACGGTTTTCGACGTTCCGGTTGCGGCTCCGCCGAGCAAGGTCCAGCGCACGCATGGAGTGCGTCATGGCTTCTCCGAGCCGGTTTGCGCGGGTGTATATTTCCCCGAGGGCACGGAGCGCGCAGCACTCGACCGTTCCGTTGTCCGAGGCGCGCGCGACGGCCAGAGCCTTCTCGTAGCTGACGATCGCGTCTTCCTGCTTGCCCAGACGGAGATTGACCTCGCCGAGAGTGCGTAATGCATAGCCCTCAAGGATCTTGTCACCGGTCTCCCGGCCTGCGGCCAGAGTGCGCCGCAGGACCTCCAGCGCTTCGTTGGCGGAACCGAGCCGGCTGTAGACCAAACCGAGTGCGTGCAGGGCACGGCCCTCAAGATTGCGATTGCCCAGTTCGGCCGCGATGCGCACGGCGGATCGGCAGTCGGCGAGCGCGAACTGGTACCGCCCGAGCCGCCAGTTGATGTAACCGCGGCTGGCGAGGGCGTCGGCCTCAAACGAGGCGTTGCCGGTGGCTGAGGCGGCGGCGAGTGCATTCGTATGCAGGACCAGCGCATCGCTGTGGTTGCCGCTGATGTGGAAGTATCGCGATAGCGTCGACGAAAGGTGCGACGCGTGCGTCAACCAGTCGTGCGAGACGGCGTGCCGAGACATCGCGACCAGGTTCGCCCGTTCGGCGTTGAGCCAGCCGAGCGCGTGCTCGTAGTTTGAAAAGTTCGCAGTCGCTGATGTGCTGTCGGCACGTCGGGGGCGGTGTGCCTGTTCCGCCGGCGCGATCACGTCCATCGCTTCCGAGGCCGTTGAAAGACAATGATCGAACAGCCTGGTGAGGGCCGCACGGCGGACTGTCTCGGTGTCGGTTCTGGCCGCCATTTCAGCCGCGTACGTCCTGAGCAAGTCGTGTAAGCTGTACCGGCTGGGCGCATGCTGCTGCACAAGATGCCCGTCAACCAAGTTCTCGAGCTTGTTCTCCGCGTCTTCGGGTGCGCACCCGAGCAAAGCGCCTGCCGTTCGTGGCTCGATATCCGCTCCGGGAACCAGGCCGAGCCTGCGGAACGCGACTTTCTCGTCGGCGGCTAGGTGTTCATACGACAAGGAGAAGGCCGCTGCGACGCTGAAATTGTCAGTTTCGAGCTCCTGGAGCCGTTGATGCTCATCGCTCAGGCGTGAAGCCAAATGCGAGACCGACCATGACCTCCGGTGGCGAAGGCGTGCCCCGGCGATCTGGATAGCCAACGGCAAAAAACCGCACAGCCGCAGCACTTGTTCCGTCTCTTCGGGCTCGGCTAGCGCGCGCTCCGTTCCCACGATGTTCGCAAAGAGGTTCCACGCATCGGTGACGGGCATGACGTCGAGCGGTACAAGGCCCGCGTCCAGATCGGTGAGCCGTCGCCTGCTCGTCACCAGGACCAAGCAGCGGGGTGAGCCTGGCAGGAGCGGGCGTATCTGCGCTGTGGCGGCGGCGTTGTCGAGTACGAGCAGAACACGCCGGCGTGCCAGCTGAGCCCGCCAGCGCGCCGCCCGGGCTTCGAGATCGTCCGGGATTCGCTCGTTGCCCAAACCGATGGCCTCGAATAGCTTTTCAAGCGCGGACGACGGCGACATCGGAGCGCGACCGGGTGTATGTGCATGCAGGTCGAGGAATAGCTGCGCGTCGGGAAACATGCCGGCAAGCCGGTGCGCCGCATGCACGGCGAGCGTCGTCTTGCCGACGCCAGCCATGCCGTTAATGGCGAAGATCGTGCTGGCGCTGCTCCGGAGCGCCGACGAATGCGACACGAGCCGTTCGAATTCGAGATGTCGTCCGGTGAAGCAACTGACATCGCGCGGCAGGTCGTTGCGAGGGATCCAGCGGCTCGGACGCGGGCCGGAGGAGTTCCCGGTGATGCGCTCATACAGCTGCCGCAGCTCGCGTCGCGGCTCGATTCCGAGCTCTCCGCGCAGAGTGTTTTCGAGGCGTTCGTATGCGAGCGCGGCCTGCGCACTGGAACCCGATCGATGCAACGCCACCATGAGTTGCGCGGTGAGCCGTTCCCGAAGGGGGTTTGCTTCAGCCCACCGTCGCAGTTCCTCGACAAGCTGACGATGCCGGCCCAGGCTGAGTGTGAGTTCCACGCACTCTTCGTACGTGATTAACCGCTGCTCTTCCAACCCGGCCACCTGAGGGGCGAGAGCGGGGCAGTCGAGTCCGGCAAGCGCCGGGCCGCGCCAGAAGCCCAATGCAGCACGGTATTCCGCGACCGCGTCGTTGGTGTTGCCTGCTGTGGCGAGACTTCTGGCACGGCTCAATTTCGACTCGAAGGCGGCGGCGTCCAGTTGTTGACCGACCGCTAGTGCGTAGCCGCCGGTCGCCGACTCGATGGTGCGTTCGTGTCGCGAGAGGACCTGGCGCAGGTTGGAAACCGCATTGCGCACTTGCTTTTCGGCGCTGGCGGGCGGTTCGGCCTCCCACACCGCGTCGACAAGGTGCTCGAGCGGAACCACCCGGCCGCGGGCCATCAGGAGTGCGGCGAGAACTTTCTGCTGTTTCGCTCCTCCGAGCGCCAGTTGCCGATCGTCGTCTAGTGCGACCAGCGGCCCCAGCACGCCGAATCTCACCATCGCCCCCTCGAAGACGCAGCCGCCCATGACGAGGTTACCAAAGAATTGAGCGGCAGCGAGGACGAAACGAGGACGGCATACGACAGCATGAAGCCCTGCCGGGCGGGGCCGTGGCCGATCCGGCGAGTACTCGCATAGGAAGGAAAGAGAGTTGCGCTAATAGTCGGATCAGCTCGATGCTGGCTTTGGCGCCTAGGATGCGTCGGCCGCGCCGCGGCAACATCCCAGGCTGGGCGGAGCAACCTGGCCGGCGAAGGGCAGCTGTGCCCCTTCGATCGGCGTTCACGTCGTGTGCCAACTTCTCCGCGCACTGTCGCGCGGCAACTGGGGTGGGGATCCGCGAGCTGCTCGACCGCTCGGTCCTAGTCTGTTTGGGGAAACTGTGAAATTAGTCAACGAGGAACCTGACGAAATAAAAGTGCGGGAGACGGTTCGTCAGGAGACGTACGGACTGCGCGGCGAGAAGCAGAGAGCCGTCCGGCTGGAGGCGTTGTCGCCAGTGCATTCTCCACGATTGAGCGGGACGTACCCCGGGCACGTCGAGTTGCTGGCCGGGCGGTCGGCTTCGGCGGCGGATAATTTTCGGCGGTGGAATGATCGTTCATGACGTGGATGATTCGGGACGCGTAAAGCCCTTGGTCTGCGAGTTCGGCGGGAGTATGGCAATCGCCGTATGTTCCGGATGAACAAGGTGCGCGGAAGCCGAACCTGACCCCGCGTTGAAGATCGGAGGCCCGAAACTGCTGAAGTTCGATTTGCTCGGGAGTTTTGCTGAGCTGGCATGTTTGAGTGCAACTGCTCGGAGTGATTTCATTGGCGAGATCGAGAGCCTTTGTGCGGTGTTTCGGGATATATGTGGTCGCCTAGGGAAGGTTCGGGAGGGTTGTTGTGGATAAACCTGCGGAAAGAGCGGCAAGCTCAGCCGACCGGCTCTTTCGACGGTTTTCCCTGCTGGGTCCGTTGCAAGTCCGCTTGGGTCGGCGGGATATCCAGTTGACTGGCAAGGGAAATTCGATGGTCGCTGGGCTTCTGCTGAACGCGAATAAACGGGTGAGTGTGCAAGAACTGACGGAGATCGTGTGGGGCAGGCCGTCCGGCGGCAACCGAACCGCGCTGCATACCTTGATCTCTCGCGTGCGCCAGACGTTGGGCGACCATCTTCCCATACGCACTGTGGAGAACGGCTACCTGATGGAGATCGCTCAGGGAGAGCTCGATCTTCACGAATTTGCCGAGGCACTCGCGGTTGCCGACGCGGCCGCGCTCGAGGGCGACTCTGCGGGGGAGCGACGGCAGTTGGCGCGTGCCCTGTCCCTGTGGAAAGGCCCGGCGCTGGGCGGAGTGCCTTCGGTACGCTTGCGCAAGGAGCACGCGACGATGCTGGACGAGCAGCGGCTCGGCGCGTTGAGCAGGCGGATCGACCTCGATATTTCGGCTGGCGCCAGTGCGGTGGTCATCGGTGAATTGCACGCTCTAGTGGCCAAGTATCCATTGCACGAGGGATTCGCCGCTCAATTGATGTTAGCGCTCGCTCGCTGTTCTCGACGCGCGGAGGCCCTTTCGGTTTATCGCAGCTTGCGTCGGGATCTGGTTGACAAGGCTGGGATCGAACCGGGCGCGGCGGTGACCGCACTGCACGAGGAGTTCCTGGCCTCCTCTGGCGTGAAAGATGGCCTGGCGAGAGCCGGCGGCCGCCCGGAACGCTGGCCGATACCGGAGCCGGAGGACGCTCTTGTCGGCCGTAGCCGGGAAGTCGCTGATCTCTCCAGGCGGCTTACTGCGGGTGGCCCGGCGTCAATTATCGCAATAGCGGGCCTCCCCGGGGTGGGCAAGAGCCGGATTGCCGTGGAGGCGGCCCGCCAGGTTCGGCACGATTTCGACGACGGGCATTGGTTTCTTCGATTCGAGTCTGGACGTCCGGGCGATCCGGCGACGGTGCTTCTTGAAGCGCTCCTCGCCGATGGCGTGCCAGCGGACCGGATTCCAGCGGGACCTCGCGCCCGCGGCGAGATGCTCCGGGGCCTCGTCAGAGGGCGTCGTATCTTGTTGGTTGCTGATTCAGTAGTCGATTCGGCCGCACTCGCCGAGCTGTTGCCTCGGGTTCCCGGGTTCGGCGTGGTAATCGTCCCAGCGGACGCCGGTTCGAAGACCCAGGGCGGATGGGAGCTTCAGGTCAGGCCTTTCGACGCGGAGACCTCGGTCGAGTTCCTCGCACAGGCCGTGGACAGGAGTCGTCTGGCTGCGGAAGCAGGCGCTGTCCGGCAGCTGGTGCGGTGGTGTGACGGCCTGCCGCGCGCGCTCGAGGTCGTCCGTGCCTGGTTGGTCTCGAATCCTGACGAGCCAGTCGCGGCGCTCTGCGACCGCTTGCGCGACCCGAGGACTCGCCTGTCCGAACTCGCGAACGAAGACAACGACGTGAGGGCGGGGCTCGCGGCGCGGTATCACCTTGTCGATAGCCGCACCCAGCTTGCGTTGCGGCTGAGCGGTCTGCTTCCCCCTGGGAGGTTCGGTGCGTGGAGCCTCGGTGTGCTGGCGAACCAGAACGGAGCCGAGCTTGTCCGGCGGCTGATGGCAGCGGACTTGGCGGAGCCTGCCGGCGTGGACGAGGAAGGCGAGCCGCAGTATCGGATGCCGTCGCTGGTCGCGCTGTACTCGCGGGAGTTAGCGGCGGTTGAGCAGGCGGAGGCTGCGCGGGCTGCGGTACGGCGGCTTGTGGACGCACTCGTCGCAAGAGGAACCGAAGTGCGCTGCATGGCATTGTGGACGGACAAAACCGTGCCGGTATACGGGTCCGCCGCAACGCGAACGAACGGATACGCTCTCGACGCCCTCAGCGATCCAGCGGAGTGGGTGCTTGACCACGGCGATTTGTTCTGGCATGCGATCCGGCAGGCACGAGACTTCGGTTGGCGAGCCGAGGCGGAGAAGCTGATCGATGTCGTAGCTGCCGCGCCAAAGTCGATGTCGGAGATATACCTGCGGTCAGCCGGCGGCACATTGCTGGAAGATCCTGCTTCCGCGGACGATTTGTCATTGTGGGAGAGGTGATCGGCGTGTCCAGGAGACGAAAGCTGGAGTATCGTTGTTACGCATCGATTCAACGCAATGCACGTCGGGCTGCGCGTAATGTCACGTTGATCGATTGGGACACCGGGTGCTTCGATGGATATCGATTCTGTTTGGTGATGACTCGGCGTAGGGCAGGGGATATGGTCGCTACTCCCGTATGGTTCGCGGAGGTCGGCGGCCGATTGTGTTTCCGCACCGCCGGCGACACGGGTAAAGTGCGTCGCGTCCGATCGGAACCCGAGGTCTGGGTCGCTCCGTGCAGTATCGGAGGAAAGCAAATGGCTCCGTTTATGGTGGGTATCTCCGAGATACTCTGCGAAGATGAGGCAATGGCGGCGGAAGCAGCACTCCAAGGCAGATATGGCCTCAGTAGGCGTGTGTTTGAAATATTATTCGGAGCTCGTGATGCAGTTTATATCGCAGTTTCTAAGCCGGATAGGGTGGGTACGTGAAGCCTACGCTGAATCTAGACTATGAGCAGGTCAGAAAGCTGGTCGACGGTGCCGTTCCGTTCAATCGACACGTTGGTGTCTTGTTGACGGGCGTCGGCGACGGCTGGGCGACCGCGGAACTAGATCTGAATGACGAGGTGAAAAACCATCTGGGAACCATGCACGGCGCTGCTCTGTACCAGGTCGCGGAGTTTGCTGCGGCGATCGCATTTGTAGGTGCTTTCGCGCCGTTTATGGGTCAGGTCTTCTTCGCTGCGCGCAAGGCGGAGATCGACTACCCGAAAGCAGCGCGCGGCCGGGTTGTGGCGAACGGTCGGCTTGAGTCCGAACTCCCCGAGATCATCGCGGAAATTGAGCGTCGCGGGCATGCTCGGGCCAGAGCGGTGAGTTCTGTGTGCGACGTCGATGGCACTGTCGTCGCGACGTTGCGGGTCGTCCTCGGTGTCCGGAGAGTCGACAGTGGCTCGAGCGCTGAGCGAGCCGGCATAGAGGAGGTGCGATGATCGCCCTCGAACGCTTCGACCAGTCCGGAGACCGCTTGCCGGACCGCTGGTACAACGTGATCCCGGACTTGCCGAGAGCGCCGGACGACCTTCTCGACCCCGATACGATGGCACCGGCGAGCGTCGCCTACCTCGAGCGTCTGCTCCCGAGTTCCCTTGTGGCGCAGGACCGCTCGACGGAACGCTGGATCGCGATCCCGGACGCGGTGCGTGCGGCTTACCGAAGCTGGCGACCGACTCCGCTGATGCGCGCGCACGCGCTCGAGGCTGCGCTCGACACCCCGGCGGAGATCTACTTCAAGTACGAAGGCGGAAGTCCCTCCGGCAGCCACAAACTGAACTCGGCGATCGCCCAGGCATACTTCGCGCGGAACCAGGGGGTCGATCGGCTTGTGACCGACACCGGCGCCGGTCAATGGGGCAGCGCGCTCGCACTGGCCGGTGCGCTCTTCGGGATAGACGTGCATGTTTTCATGGCCCGGTCGTCCTACTATCAAAAGCCCTACCGACGGCATTTGATGGAGACATACGGTGCCACGGTTGAGCCGAGCCCAGGCCCTGCTACGGAGTTCGGAAGGTCGCTGCTCGCCCAGGATCCGGACCATCCTGGCAGCGAAGGGACCGCGGTGTCGGAGGCGCTGGAAGTCGTCCGCGCCGATCGCGGAGCCCGGTTCTCCATGGGCGCCTTCGCCAACCACGTGCTGCTGCATCAGACGGTGATCGGGCTGGAGGCCAGGGAACAGCTGGACGAGCTGGGCCGCGAGCCGGACTTCCTGGTCGCTTCCGTCGGTTGCGGTTCCAACATGGGCGGGTTCGCGCTGCCTTGGGTGGCTGACAAGCTCCGGGGCGCTCTCGACGTGGAGATCGTCGCTGCCGAGCCGGACGCCTGCGCGACGCTGACGCGCGGAAGCTACCGGTACGATTTTCCGGATGCTGGCGGCTCCGGGCCGATGGTGCGTACGTACACGCTCGGCCACGAATTCCTCCCTCCGCCGATTCACGCCGGAGGTTTGCGTTACCACGGAGCTGCCCCGCTGATCGGGCTGCTCCGCGCGGAAGGCATTCTGGACGCCAGGGCTTACCCGCAGCTGGAGGTCTTCGACGCGGCCCGCAGCGCGGCACGGGCCACTGGCCTGCTGCCCGCACCTGAGACGGCGCACGCGATACGCGCGGTGATCGACATCGCGCGGCAGTGCCGCGAGAGCAGGAGGCGGGCAACGATCGTGTTCTGCTGGAGCGGTCTGGGCACGCTCGACCTAGAAGCATACGGGCGGTACAACACGGGCACGCTCGCCGACGCCGAAACATTCGCGGCGGCAACGGATGCGCACGTCAGGGGCAGGGCGTGAGAAGCTACCGTCAACTCATAGACGGACTCCTGACGGACGGCACCGGATGGACCTATGTCCTCCGGGGTTCGGCGTTTCTCGACGATCCGGTCGCGGCGTTCACGCTGAAGCGGAAGCTGGAGCTGGGCGCCGCGTCGGTCGCCGATGCCGGGGCGAAGCTTGCCGGCCGGTGTGCGGTCAGCGGCGACGAGGACGTGGAAGCCGCGCTCGCCGCCGCCGCACGGGCCAAGCCGCTGATGGCAGCGGTCCCCATTGACATCCGGCGGAAGGCAGCAGACGACTTTCACCGGGCGTTCCGGGCTCGCGCGGACGAGTTCCTGGACATCCTGGTGGCTGAGAGTCATCCACGCCGGCTCGCCGAATGGGAGATCAGCGGTGTGCTGCGCGGTACCAGCGCCGACAGCCTCGACTGGCAGTTCGGTCAGCTTCGCCAGGAATCCGAAGCGGACGGGCGAACCGTGCTGCTCACACGGAAGCCGGACGGGGTCGTCTGCGTAAATCCGCCGCAGAACGCGGCCGGGTCCAACTCGGGACTTGGCGTGATGGCCTTGCTGGCAGGGAACTCGCTGGTGGTGAAGGCGCCGAGATCCGCGCCGTTGGGAGTGATGTTCCTTTACCAGGATATTCTCGCTCCGATCCTGGCCCGGTACGGTTTTCCTTCGGGCGCGGTCAACCTGGTCAGCGGGGACACCAAGCGGATCCTGCGGCAGTGGCTCAACAGTCCGCTCACGGACGACTTGATGTTCTTCGGCGACAGCGCTGCTGGGCTCCGGATCGGCCAGGACTGGCTCGCCAAGGGAAAAAAGACGGTGCTCGAGCTGTCCGGCAACGACGGCGTGGTGGTATGGCGCGACGCCGATCTCGACGCCGCAGTAGACGCGCTCGCCGAATGCTTCTACGGGTCGAGCCAGATCTGCATGGTGCCCAAATACGCGGTGGTTCACCCGGACGTCGCCGACGAGGTGTTGCGTCGGCTCGTGGCGCGTGCGAGTGGGATCAAGCCCGGCTACCCGGACGATCCCGAGGTTCTTCTTTCTCCGGTCCTCAAACAGGACCGCTATTTCGATTTCCTTGCTGAGGCGCGACAGTCAGGCGCGGATGTGCTGTGCGGCGGCAGGCGGATGGACGTCCACAGCCAGCCCTCGGACACCGGACTCTTCCTGGAGCCCACGGTCCTGAGGATCGACGGACTCGCTGTCGCGCGACGCTTTCGCTGCGTCACCGAGGAGACGTTCTTCCCGATGCTGCCGGTGGTCGTGCCTGAACCAAGCGCGGATGCCGAGCTGCTGAACGCGGTGCTCGAGTTCGTCAACAGCAACGACTACGGATTGCGGAACTCGCTGTGGTCGGGCAGCGAAGCGGTGGTGTCCGCGTTCGCGGAGCAGGTCACCAATGGCGGCCTGCTGAAGATCAACGACTCGCACATCGGGTTCGCGCCCGTGCTCGCCACGCACGGCGGCACCGGCAAGACCGGAGGGCCGCACGGAGAACTGCACTACCCGCTCTTGCGGACCTCGCACCTGCAGGGCGTCAGCATTCGCCGCACGAGGAGCCTGTCATGAAAACACTGATCTACGCCTACGGTTCCCGCGGCGACATCCAGCCCTATATCGCGCTCGCGGCCGCGCTGAACAAAGCGGGGCATCATGCGATGCTCGCCGCGCCGGCCAAGTTCGAGGCGCTGGCCGGGGAGTACGACGTGGAGTTCTTTCCCCGTAACGAGGATTTGATTGATCTGTTCCTCAACGATCCGGACATCATCACCTGGATGAGCATGGCGAACCGGCGGGGTCCGGAGGCGCGCAAGCTGCGCAAGACCGTGCACGGCAGGCTGGCCGCTGAGCTCCGGCGCTGTCTGCCGATCATGCTCCGCGAGCTGGTCGACGCCGCGGCGGGAGACGTTGACCTGGTGGTTCAGGCTTACGGGGCCTGGCCCTACGAACAGGGCCACCACGTCGCTGAGCGCCTCGGCGTTCCCGCGGTGCTGGGCACGCTCGATCCCAGTTACCTGCCGTCGTGGCACTACCCGGCGAAGTTCGTTCCTTCAGGCAGGAGGTATCCCCCGCTTGTCCGGAGGCTCAGTCACGTGCCGCCAACCGCGCAGCAGCTGGCCGGCAGGCAGACTGTCGACCGGTGGCGAGCGGACACGCTGGGACTTCCGCCGCGGCGTGGCAGGCACAACCGGCTTCGGCGGCCCGACGGGGGGCCGGCACCGGTGATCCAGGGCTTCAGCGCGAACGTGCTGCCGCCTGCCCCGGACTGGCCGGAATCGGTGGTCACAACCGGTTTCTGGTTTACGCAGGCAACGCCCGGTGTCGCCATCAGCGAGGACCTCGCGCGGTTTGTGGCCGGGGGAGAGCCTCCGGTGTGCGTGAGCCTGGGGTCGGTGAGGGGGATGGACCCGGTTGCGGCTGGGCAGATCGTCGTCGACGCGATCCGGCTGGCCGATGTCCGGGCAGTGGTCGTTCGCGCCAGCGGAAGCCTGGAAGTGACGGACGGCGGCACACGTGCTTTCGTGGTCGACGAGGTTCCTTATCGGTGGCTGTTCCCGAAGACATGCCTGGTGGTGCACGCGGCTGGCCTCGGCACGAGCAATGAGGCGCTTCGGGAAGGCGTGCCGCAGGTGAGTTGCCCAGTGAGCAACGAGCAGTTGATGTGGGGTACTCGGTTGCACGAGATCGGTGTCGCACCGGCACCCCTGCGCGCCGAACACTTGACCGCAGACGACCTGGCCGCCTCCATCCGCAGGGCACTGGCGGATCCGGCTATGCGGGCCAGGGCCGAGCAGATGGGCGAGGCGGTGCGGGCGGAGGACGGCACTGGCAAGGCAGTGCTGGCACTGGAATCGGTCGAGCGCGAGTTCAGGAGAGCGAGCTCTGCTGGGTAACGGCCGGCGCGCCGGACGCCGTCATCGTCCCGTCATGTGCTCGACGACAGGAGCGAAGGACTCCATCGACGCGGCTGGCACGACCCAATAGGTGAAACCGAACTGATCCCTCCATTGCTCAAGCTGTGCGCAGATCTCTTCGGCCGAGCCGAACAGCAACGCGGGAGAGGTTGCGATCTCCTCGGCATTGAGGGGCGTGTGCCGGGTCAGGGTCTCGATCATTTCCTGCCGGTCGGGCACGATTTGACACACTGCCAGAAGGCACTGGAACTCCAGCTTCGCCAACCGGTCGCCTGCCGCGTCCCTGACCCAGGCGACCCGTTGTTCGAACGATTCCGCAGTGATCGACCTCGCGGTTTCATTGTCCCGCGTGCCTGACCGCATGCTGGCGTTGAAACCGACGATGTCCGCTTTTTCGGCTGCCAGGGACAGCACCTTTCGCCCGCCGCCGCCGATCGTCAGCGACGGGCACCGGAACTCGTTTGTCGCGGGTATGCCCACGCTGGCTTCGACCGTATAGTGCTTTCCGTTCATTCGGACCTGACCGGTCGTCCATAGTTCCTTCATGAGCTGCACACTTTCGGTGAGCCGCTCGATGCGTACACCGGGCCGGTCGAACTTGATGCCAAGGCGGTCGTATTCTTCCTGCTGCCACCCGGCGCCGAGGCCGAACTCGATTCGATCGCCGCTGGCCGAATTCAGTGCGGCGATCTCCTTTGCGAGCATTGTCGGCTCGCGAAAGTCGTTGTTGCACACAAGCGTGCCGACTTTGAGCGAGGTTGTCGCCTCGGCGGCGAGCGTCATGCCAACGAGTGGCGGAAAGTGATCATTTAGATGATCCGGTATGAGGATGCTGGAATAACCAAGTCGTTCCGCGCGGCGTGCAATGTTACGCCACTCGCTTCCGGACTTCGCATTCCTGACTTGCGCGGCGAATCGTATTGGGTGCATTGGGAAATGCTATCAGATCGGCCTGGCCGCGGCGCTGGCGAGTTTAGGGTGCCGACTGACGCGGCGCTCGCATCGTCCTTACGATGCGGTTGCATCGCGTGCATATTTATTCGTGTTGACAAAGAGGAGGGCGATGGGCATGGTGGACGGTGTTCGCGGGCATTTCCAGCTGGTGCTCAGAAGAAATCGTTCGCAAATACGCCGGTGGTTGAAGAAACCTCGATCAGGGGGTCAGGTGCAATGCGGCTGTTCGTCTCTTCTCCGCCTCGTCCGCTGTCTGGTGACATTTGGGTTCCCGGCTCGAAATACCACGAGCATCGCGCACTTGTACTTGCCTCGCTTGCCGACGGCGTCAGTCGCGTGACTGGGCTCAGCAACGCCCGTCACACCGCGTTTACCCGGGCGGTGCTGGGTGCGCTCGGCACACGCGTCGCGCCCACCGCGGACGGGGTCGAGGTCACCGGAGGGGCGTATCGCGTCCGCCGGACGCGGGTGTCGGTCGGAAGTTCCGGCACCACGCTGTACTTCATGCTCGGTCTGGCCTCGCTCGCCGACCGCCCGGTGACGTTCATCGGCCAGAAGTACTTCCGGCGTCGCCCGATCCGGCCGCTGCTGAGCGCGCTGCACTCGATGGGTGTCCGGTTCGACTCCGCCGGAGGATTGCTTCCCATCACCGTCTATCCCGGTCGGCCCACGGGTGGCAGGATCCGGATCGCTGGCACGTTGTCCCAATGGGTGTCGGGATTGCTGCTGTTGGCTCCCTTCGCGACCTCCACGACGGTGGTCGAGGTCGAAGGAGTGCTGAACGAGAAGCCTTACGTCGATCTGACTATCGCGCTGATGGCTGAGTTCGGGTTGACAGTGCACGCATCCGCGGATGCGCGCCGGTTCGAGATCGAACCCGGGCAATCGGCACGGCCCGCGGAGGTCGAGCTGCCGCCTGACCTCGGCTCAGCGGCGTTCGGGCTCGGCGCCGCGGCGCTGCACGAGTCGTCGGTGCTGTTCCGGGGACTGCATTCTGTCGACCCGGCCGAAATCGACCATCCAGAGTCGGATTTCCTCTCCGCACTGGAGCTCATGGGATTGGACATGCGGCTGGATCACGGAGCCGGCGGCATCCGGGTCCAGCACGACGGGAGTCCATTGGATCCATTCACCCTGGACTGCCGGGACATCCCCGACATGGTGCCGGTCCTGGCGGCGCTCGCGACTTTCGCTTCCGGGACTTCGACGCTGGCGAACGTCGCGCACGCGCGGCTCAAGGAGTCCGATCGTGTCGCGGCCATGACCCAACTGAACAAGATGGGGGCCAGGCTGGGGCTGGACGGTGATCGGCTCACGGTGCGCGGCGCCGGCCGGCTGTACGGTGCCGAGCTGTCTTCGTTCAACGACCACCGGATCGTGATGGCGCTCGCGGTGGCCGCCAGCCGTGCTCGGGGCAGGAGCTCGATCAAGAACGCCGAGGCGCATCGCCTTTCCTACCCAGGCTTTGTGACAGATCTCAGCGGCATCGGCATGCCGATTTCACTCGGTCCTCCCTCCGCGGAGCCGGCTAAGCCGAGCGCTCCCGTCCGAGGGGCGACCATCGTGGGGCGAGTGGCCGAGCTGGCCGCTCGGAATCCGCACGGACCGGCGATTTTCGAGGTGCAAGGGGCCACGGACCGCCGGACGGACTGGGCGGAGCTCGACAGCCAGGCCCGGCGGATCGCCGCGTTTCTTCGGTCGGCGGGGGTGGGCGTCGGCGACCGGGTAGCCTATCAATTGCCGAACACGAGCGAGTTCGTGGCGGTCACGCTGGCCACGTTGCGCGTCGGCGGGATCTGCGTCCCCCTCATGCCGATCTTCCGGCGGCGGGAGCAGGAGCTGACCCTGCGACAGGCGCGTGCGAAGGTTCTGTTCATCCCGGACCGGTTTCGTGGCAGGGACTACCGCGCCGAAATCCGCGAGCTGCCCGATACGGTTCCTCTGGAGCACGTGATCGTTGCGGGGGAAGTCGGCGATGCGCCTGAGGACGGCGCCGCGCAGGCTTGGCACTGCTTGGGCGATCTTCTGCAGGCGCCGGTTCGCGATGTCCCGGTCGCTGCCTCAGGAGAGCTCAGCGCGCAATTGTTGTTCACCTCCGGCACGACTGGCGAGCCGAAGGGAGTGCTGCATCGGCACCGGTCGCTGGACCTCGCTGCCGAGGCCCAGATTCGCAGGCTCGGCTTAGGTCCGGACGACGTGGTGTATGTGCCTTCCCCGATGGCGCATCAGACGGGGTTTCTTTACGGCATGTGGCTGGCAGTGACGTTGGGCGTGCCGCAAGTGTTGCAGGCTGAGTGGGACGCCGGTTCGGCGGCCGATGCCATCGAGCGGCGCGGGGTGACCTTCGTGCAGGCGGCGACGCCGTTTCTGTCTGACCTCGTCGCCGAGTCGCGGCGGGTCCGGCGGACTGGGCCGCGAACGTTCGTGGCCACCGGAGCGGCGGTCCCGAGAAAACTGGCCGTAGAGGCCCACGAGCTGTGGCACACCGCGGTGGGCGGCGCCTTCGGCACCACCGAGACATGCCTTGGCACCTCATTTGGGGCGGGCGACCCCCCGCACAAACAGTGGGGGACTGACGGCAAAGCGCTGGAGAAGGTGGAGCTGCGCATTGTCGACGACGAGAGTGCCAGGCTCGGGCCCGGCTGCGAGGGGAACCTCGAAGTGCGCAGCGAAACCATGTTCGAAGGCTACTTCGAGCGGCCTGACCTGACGGAGGCCGCGTTCACCGCCGACGGCTGGTACCGCACCGGCGATCTCGCGGTGCTCGACGACGACGGGCACCTTCGGCTCACCGGCCGCGCCAAGGACATCATCAACCGCGGCGGCGAGAAAGTACCGGTCGCCGAGGTCGAACAGCTGCTGCACGAACACCCCGCGGTCGCGGAGGCCGCAGTGGTGGCTATGCCGGACGACCGGCTAGGCGAGCGTGGCTGTGCGTTCGTGGCTCCGCGACCAGACGCCGAGTTCGGCTTCGCGGCGATGCAGACGTTCCTTGCCGCCCGCGGGCTGACGGTCAACTACTGGCCCGAACGGCTGGAGCTCCTTGACGCACTTCCTCGCAACGCCGTCGGCAAGGTCCAGAAGGCAGAGCTGCGGGCACGGATCAAGGCGATCCTCCGCACCGGAAAGGAGGCCGTTCTGTGAGCGACGCGCCTTTGCAAGAGCTGGCTTTCCTCGCGCTCGAGGCTGAGATAGAAGAGTTCGTGACCGGCCTTGGCGAGAGCTACGCCGAGCGCATCGAACGGTCCGGCGAAGTGCCTGCCGACCTGTACGGGGAACTGCGCACGCGGGGGTATCTGGGCCTGGCCGCACCGGTCGAACTCGGCGGACGGGGCGTCCCGTTCCAGAGGTATCTGCGGCTCCTCGAGATCTTCTCGCGATCGCACGGGTCGATCCGCATGCTCGTGCACGTCGCCAACGGGATCTGGCGTGCTGTCGATCAAGTCGCCACTCCCGAACAGCGGGAGCGGTTCGTCGTTCCGGCAGTGCGCGGGGATCTCCGGCTTTCTTTCGCGCTGACCGAACCCGCTGCGGGGACTGGGGCGGATTTGCGTTCGGTGGTGGCCCGAGAGGGGGAGCACTATCTGCTGACCGGCGAAAAGCATCTGATCACCTTCGGCGTGAGCTGCGACTACTGGCTTGTTTTCGCCAGGATCGCCGGCACGAAAGGAAAGACGGGCACCGTGGCCCTCTTGGTCGCGCGGGACACGCCCGGTGTGCTCGTGACCGAGATGGCGCCGACCATGGGGGTACGGGGGACCGACCACGCGCAGCTCGTGTTCGACCGGGCACGGGTGCCGGTCTCGAACCGGATCGGCGAGGAAGGACGTGGGCTCGACGTCGCGCTGGGCGGATTCCTGGTCCCGAGCCGCATCTCCGTCGCGATGAGCTGTGTCGGACTGGCACGGCGTGCACACGAGCTCGCCGTCGGTTATGCCCGCGAGCGGAAGACCTTCGGCAGGAAGCTCGCCGACAGGCAGGCCATCCGGTTCATGCTTGCCGAGAACGCCACTGACATCGAGGCTGCCCGCCAGCTCGTTCTGCACGCAGGGCGGCGATGGCAGGCCGGCGACGCGGACGCGCCGGTTCTCTCGTCAATGGCCAAACTCAACGCGGTCGACGCTCTGACCCGGGTGAGCGACCGCTCGTTGCAGGTCCACGGCGGCCTCGGCTACTGGCAATCGAGCCCCATCGAACGTGTTTACCGTGACGCCCGCGCCCAACGGTTCGAAGAAGGCACCAACGAGATCCAGAAGACGGTGATCGCACGCGCGACACTGGAAGGAGGACGGCAGGCATGAACAGATTCGCAGGCAAGGTCGCATTGATCACCGGAAGTTCCCGGGGGATCGGGCAAGCAGTGGCATGGACGTTGGCCTCCGAAGCCGGCGTTGTCGTCGTCAACTACAAACGCGACGAAGCGCGTGCGGCGAAAACACTGCGCGAGGTGGAACGCCTGGGCGGCAAGGGCATCGCTGTCCAGGCCGATGTCGAGGATCCGGAGCACATCGACCGGCTCTTCGACCGGGTCGCGCGAGAATACGGGCAGCTCGACTATTTCGTGTCGAACGCGGCCGCGAGCGCGTTCAAGAAGATCGAGGATCTGAAGCCCCACCACGTGGACCGGACACACGCGATGAACGTCCGGGCTTTCGTGCTCGGCGCACAGCGTGCGGTGCAGCTCATGCCGGCCGGCGGGCGGATCGTCGCACTGAGCAGCTACGGCAGCATCCGGGCTTATCCGACCTACGCCGCGCTAGGTGCGGCGAAGGCCGCGCTGGAGACTTGGGTCCGGTACATGGCTGTCGAATTCGCGCACCGGAAAATCAATGTGAACGCGGTGAACGGCGGCATCATCGACACCGAATCAGCGGACTTCTTCTACCGGGTTCCCGGGATGCCTCCGCTGGCCGACGTGCTGGCGAAGGTACCGAAGGCACGGGCGGGGACAGCGCACGAGGTCGCCGACGCTGTTGCGTTCTTGCTGTCGCCACAGTCGGAGTACATCACTGGGCAGAGCCTTGTAGTGGACGGAGGCCTCAGCGTGACGGCACCGCCGTTCTACTCGGATGCGCGGCCGCCGCTCGCGCTCACGTCCGCTGCGGACGCTGCGGACACCGCATGCTGAACGCGGTTTTCCGTCGCGGGCGGATCGGTGATCTGGAGCTGCCGAACCGAATCATCATGGGTTCCATGCACCTCGGCCTAGAGGCCGACGACGACGGCACTGCGCTCGCCGCCTTCTATGCCGAGCGGGCCCGCGGCGGCGCCGGTCTGATGGTCACCGGGGGATGGGCGGTCAACCCGGCAGGGCTTGGCGGTCCAGACTACGGATTGATCGGTACGGACGCTGGGCTGCATGCGCTCGACGCTGTCACGACTGCGGTCGGGCGGGCCGGCGGAGCGATCGCGCTGCAGCTCTTCCACGCGGGGCGGTACGCGTCGCCGAACCGCTACGGCGAAAATGCCGTCGCTCCGTCCGCGGTGCCGAGCCGGTTCTCCGCGGCGCCTCCCCGAGAACTGACCGAAGCCGAGATCTGGTCCGCCATCGACGATTTCGCGGCTGCCGCGAAGCACGCGCGGGCCGTTGGTTTCAACGCGGTCGAGATCATGGGCGCGGAAGGCTATCTGCTCAACCAGTTCACGTCCCCGCTGACCAACCACCGGACTGACCGCTGGGGAGGCGACAGCTATCGGCGTGGCCGGTTCGGGGTCGAGGTCGTCCGGGCGGTCCGACGTGTTCTTGGCCCAGGTTTTCCGATCGTATTCCGGTTTTCGGCTGACGATCTGATGGCCGGCTCCAGCACTTGGCCGGACACAGTCGACTATGCCCGCAGGTTTGTCGCGGCGGGCGCGGACGCATTGAACGTCTCGGTCGGCTGGCACGAGTCCAGGGTGCCGACAGTGCAGTCGGTCGTCCCCGCGGGAGTCTGGGTACGCTGCGCCGTGCGGCTCAAAGCGGCTCTGGGGGACGTGCCGGTGATCGCGAGCAACCGGATCAACCGGGTCGAGCTCGCGGACCGGATCCTGCGCACCGGCAGGGTGGACTTTGTCTCGATGGCGCGCGCATTCCTCGCGGATCCGCACCTGATGCGCAAGGCCGAAGCGGGCAAGGCGAATTCGGTCAACGTCTGCATCGCCTGCAATCAGATGTGTATCGACAGGTCACTGCGAGGCCGCCGGGTGTCGTGCTTGGTGAATCCCAGGGCCGCACGCGAGGCGGAGTTCGACGGGCTCCCGGACAAGACCGTCACAGTCGCGCGCCGGTTCGCCGTCGTCGGCGGCGGCCCCGCCGGATGCGAAGCGGCACTTGCCCTCGCCTCGTTCGGGCACGACGTGATGTTGTTCGAAGCCGCCGGGGAACTGGGCGGCCAGTTCAGGCTGGCCCGGCTGGTGCCGGGCAAAGCCGATTACGGCAGCACTGTCGACTACTTCAAAGCCGAGCTGGCCAGGCTGGGCGTCCAGGTGAGGCTGGGCGTCCGCGTCGAACCACGTGCCGTGGCCGCTCTCGGCGTCTTCGACGGGGTTGTCCTCGCCACCGGATCCCGGCCGCGGCGGAACCCGGTGCGAAACTCCGGGCATCCGCGCGTCCTCGACTATCCCGAAGCATTCCTGTCCGGTGTGGCCGGTGAGCGGATCGCCGTGATCGGGGGAGGCGGGATAGCCCTCGACCTCGCACACTTGCTGACCGCCCGTCCCGGCTCGGGCGACGGTCACGACAGGTTTCTCGCTGATCACGGCTTGCGTGCCGCGCTGCCGGCTCTGCCTTGTTCCGGACCCGAGGTGAGCCTGCTGACCCGGGGACCGAAGTTCGGCGCACGGCTCGGTCCCACTACCCGGTGGGCGTTGCTGGACACGATCCGGCGAGCGGGTGTCGCCTTGATCGCGGACGTCGAGTGCGAGCGGATCGATCCCGGCGGCGTGCGCGTGTCGGGCGGTGCGCTTCCTTCCCGCCTGATCGCGGCGGATTCGATCGTCCTCGCTGCTGGTCAGGAACCCGAGAACTCGCTGGCACCGGTGCTGGACAGCTGTGCGATACCCCATCGGATCGTCGGCGGCGCGCGCGGCACAGGCACGTCCGACGCCGCCAGCGCCATCGAGGACGGTCTGCGCGCCGCATACGAGCTGGCCGGATTCCGCCCGCCGGCCGCCCTGTCCCCGGTGTGACGAGGAGCACGACACGATGATCGAAACAATGGCGGGCACCGCGGCGGGACGGCTCGCCGCGCAACAACCGGCGTGGCCGGACCCCAAGGAGGCGGCCAGTGCCCGCTTGTCGCTCGCGCGCTTGCCCGCGTTGACCACGCCGACGCAGGTCGGCCGTCTCGCTGAGGCACTGCGAGGGGTACAGGCGCGGCAGGGGTTCATCTTGCATGCGGGCGACTGCGCCGAGCCGTTCGGGAGAGAAGCCGTTCGGGCGGCGGGGGAGAAGTACCGGCTCCTCGCGCGGATGGCCACGACGATCAGTACCAAGGTCGGCCTGCCGGTGATCACTCTCGGCCGGATCGGCGGTCAGTTCGCCAAGCCCCGGTCGCGACCGACCGAGATCGTGAACGGTCGCGAGCTGCCGGTGTTCCGCGGTCTGCTGGTCAACTCCCCGGAACCCGATCCGGCGGCGCGAGCCGCGGATCCGGCGCGCCTGCTCACCGGATATCGCACAGCGGCGATGATTCTGGCCGAGCTAGACCGGCTGGCGCAGCTGAGCCGCGCGACGCCGAAGATGTTCGGCAGGACGTTCCGGGCAGCCGGCGGCGGGTGGGCCCATCGTGGGCTGTGGATCAGCCACGAGGCGCTTGTCCTGGATTACGAGCGGCCCTTGGTCCGCGTCGACCCGGCTACCGGGGAGCAGGTTCTCCTGTCGACGCACCTGCCGTGGATCGGTGACCGCACCCGGCAACCGGAGGGTGCGCATGTCGCACTGCTGACCAGGATCGCCAATCCAGTCGCCGTCAAGCTCGGGCCCAGCGCGGAGCCGGCCGAGGTGGAAGACCTGTGTGACCGACTCGACCCGGACGCGCGTCCTGGCCGGTTGACCTTCATCTGCCGGATGGGTTCCAGCGAGGTACGCCGCCGGCTCTCGCCGCTGGTGCGCGCGGTGCGCCGAGCGGGCCACCCGGTGATCTGGGTGTGCGATCCCATGCACGGCAACACCCGGAAGACCGTGAGCGGACGGAAGACGCGGCATTGGGCGGACATCCTCGCGGAACTGGACGGCTTCGTCGAAGCGGTGGGCGCCGAAGGCCAGTGGCCGGGCGGAGTGCATCTGGAGGTCACCGGGCAGGACGTCACGGAGTGCTTGGGCCGGTCAGGCCCGGCGGACGGCGAAGGACTGGAGAGGCGCTATGAGTCGCTCTGCGATCCGCGGCTCAACGGGTCGCAGTCCCTGTTGTTCGCCGAGCACGCCGCGGACCGGCTGGCGCCCTTCGGCTCCGGAAAGGAGACGTGGTGAAACGGACAGTGATCACCGGGATGGGCGCGCTCACCCCGGTCGGGCGGGACGTCCGGACCACCTGGCGCGCCCTGCTGGAGGGCCGGTCCGGAATCGGCCCGGTCACATTGTTCGACGCCGCGGACTCGCCGGTCCGGATCGCGGGCGAGATATCAGGTTTCGACCCGGGCTCGCTTTTGCGGCACAAGGTTTCCCGGCGCAGTGCGCGGTTCTCGCAACTCGCGGTCGCCGCTGCCAGGGAGGCGGTCGCCGACGCCCGGTTGGAGATCGGCGAAGGGAACGCTGACCGGGTCGGTGTGGCGATCAACACCGCGGTCGCCGGAATCGTGCCGGCAGAGCAGAACGTCCGGCTGCTCGGCGCACGCGGCGCGCGGGCGGTGAGCCCTATGTTCGTGCCGGGCATGATCCCGAACATGCCCGCCTGCGAAGTGGCGATCGACCTGGGCGTGCACGGCCCGGTCATCGCTGGTTCGCTGGCTTGTGCCAGCGGCAACCACGCGGTGCTCGAGGCAGGCCGCCTCATCCGGGAAGGCGAGGCCGACATCGTTCTCGCAGGCGGCACGGACGCAGCGATCAGCGAGGTCATGTTCGCCGGACTGTCTACGATGGGCGCGCTTTCCCGGCGTAACGACGAGCCGGAGGCGGCGAGCCGCCCCTTCGATCGTGACCGCGACGGATTCGTTTACGGCGAAGGAGCAGTGGTCTTCGTCGTTGAGAGCGAATGTCATGCTGCCGCGCGTGGTGCCGTGCCGTATGCGGAAATCGCGGGTGGCGCGTTGACCAGCGACGCGTTCCATGTCTGCGCGCCCGAGCCTTCCGGGAGGTACGCCGCGGAGGCGCTTCGCCGGTGCCTGCGCCGAAGCGAACTCGAACCAGCAGACCTCGGGTACGTGTGCGCGCACGGGACTTCCACCTTGGCCAACGACCGGATCGAGGCTCGCGTCCTCCGAGAGGTTCTCGGCCCGGCCGCGGGCTCGGTTCCGGTCAGCTCGCCCAAGTCGATGGTGGGACACATGATCGCTGCTGCCGGGGCGTTGTCAGTGCTCGTGTGCGCGCTGGCAATGCGGGACGGCGTCATCCCTCCGACGATCAACCTCGACACGCCGGACCTCGAATGCGAGCTGGAACATGTTCGAGGCAAGCCTCGTGTCACTGCGGTTCGCGCCTCGGTGGCCAACGCCTTCGGCTTCGGCGGACAGAACTGTGTGGTGGCGCTCCGCGCCGTGTGAAACGGCTTGGAAGGGACAGAGAACGTGGAGTCAGTGAGCCCGCGACGCTCGGAGTCTTCGTGTTCGGGTCAAAGGCAGCCCGTGGACGAACGCGGATCCCCTGCGAGTCGCTTCGGTCAGCGAGATCGCCGCGTACTTCGACGAGCCCTTCGTGTCACGGCAGGCCGGCTGCCCGGCCTGCCGCCGGACCGTATCGCGCGGAAACCGCGTCACCACAGGTCCGCGGGGCAGGGCGGGCAACCCGCGTGCGCAGATAGCTGCGTGACATTGCGAGCAGGCCGGCATTCCGGTTTGCCCGCTATGCGCAATCGACCGCGTACAGTCGTGGGCCGCCCCAGCCGAGCTGGACGGCCGGTTGCTTCAGCGGGCGCGGGCACTCGATCCGCCGCGTCGGCCGGTCCTTCGTCTCCGGGCTGGAAAGCCCGCGGGCGTCTTCCGGCCGGTGCCTGGCCGAGCCGTCACCGCTGGCGTCTGCTTACGAGACGAGGGCACATGGCATACCGGTGCGAGGTGCGGTCGTAGTCCATCGCAGGCGGCGAGTCCTTCGCCTGAACCCCGCCAGGTTGCTGTTGGGGCACGCTGGCGGGCCTGATTCGGCTGGTGAGACACCGGACTGCCGCAACGCTCAGGAGCCCTTTGCCCGCTCGCCCGCCCGCCGCCGGAATCGTGCCGCGCCCTGCCCGTCCATGCTGCCTGGCTGATTGCTTTTCAAGGAAGGACAACGGAAATGTACGACTGTCGGATTTGCGGCGGCGTGGTCGCCGAGTTTCTCGATTTCGGCCGTCAGCCGATATCGGATGCGTTCCTGCCTCCTCATCAAGCAGGTGAAACATTCACGTTCCATCTCGTCGTCGGAATCTGCGGGACTTGCGCGATGGTGCAGCAGCGCGACGAGGTTCCGCGAGAGAAGATGTTTCACCAGGAGTATCCCTACCGTTCGTCTGAGTCGGCTTTTATGTCGAGGCATTTCGAGGGGGTCGCCCGGCAGCTGATCGCGACGGAACTCACCGCCGAAGACCCGTTCATAGTGGAGATCGGCAGCAATGACGGCGTGATGCTGAGGACTGTCGGCGAATCCGGCATCCGGCATCTGGGCGTCGACCCGACGGGTGCGGCGGCAGCTGTGGCAGAAAAGGTCGGCGTACGGGTGAGAGTGGACTTCTTCGACGAAGCCCTTGGCGCCGCCATTCTGGCCGAGGACGGTCCCGCCGACGTGATCTTCGCTGCCAACACGTTCAGTCACATCACATACCTCGACTCGATCTTCTGTGGGATCGACAAGCTGCTCGCCGAGAACGGCGTCTTCGTCTTCGAAGAGCGGTACCTGGCCGACATCATCGGCAACAGCGCGTTCGACCAGGTCTACGACGAGCACTTTTACTTGTTCTCGGTCAGGTCCGTGCAGGCTATGGCTTGCAGATTCGGCTTCGAACTTGTCGACGTGACGCACCTGCCGGTGCACGGCGGCACGCTTCGCTACGTCGTCGCCAGGCCCGGCAAGCGCCGGCTAGCCCCCTCGGTCGCGGCGTTCCTCGAGCGGGAGGCCGCGGCCGGGCTTGCCGATCTGGAGACCTTCCGCGCGTTCGCGGCGCGAGTACGGAAGATCCGCGCCGACTTGATGGCATTGCTGCACCGGCTGCGCGACGAAGGGAAGACTGTCGTCGGGTACGGCGCGACCGCCAAGAGCGCGACCGTGACGAGCTACTGCGAGATCACCAGCGACCTGGTGGCCTACACCTGCGATTCCACCCCCGCCAAGCAGGGCCTTCTGATGCCCGGCTCCCGCGTCCCCGTGCGCCCTCCGTCCGCATTCGCCGAGCCGTACCCGGACTACGCGCTGCTGTTCGCGTGGAATCATGCCGAAGAAATCATGAGCAAGGAGAAGGGATTTCATGATTCCGGAGGTAAGTGGATTTTATACGTTCCCGAAGTCCGTGTCGTGTGACTGAATCCCAGGCAGGAGCAGAGACGAGGCCATGCCCACTCATCAGATTGAACCGAACTCCCGTTCCGGCAGCGACCTGATTCAGCACTTGGTCAATGTCCGCAGTGTTCAATGGGCACGTGGCGCCGCCGGCGACCCGTACGCGGTATTGCTGCGCGGCCGGCCGGGCGACCCCGCAGCGCTGTTCTCCGCCGTGCGCGAGCGCGGTTCGTTGTGGCAGAGCCTGACCGGCGCTTGGGTGACAGGGGACCACGTTGTCGGACGTGCGGTTCTCGGCGATCGCCGTTTCGGGAGCGGCTGTCCGGAGCCCTGCGATGAGGACCGGATCTACGTGCTCGGCTCGCCTCTTCCGCTGCAGCACGTTTTCCGGTTCGACAACGCCTTTCTCGGACTCGGTCATGATGAACACGATCGGCTGCGTTCGCGTGCGGCGCCTGCATTCGGCGAAGGCGCGGTCAACAAGCACCGGGCCACAGTGGAGCGGGTGACCGGGGAGGTGCTCGCCGGGCTCGACGGCGGGTTCGACCTGATAACCGATTTCGCCCGGCCGGTAACGAGCGGAACCCTGCGTGTCCTCACGGGTCTGCCGGAGTCCGGCCAGGCACAGCTCACCGAATTCTGCGCAGACGCGGCACCGGTTCTGGACGCCATGCTTTGCCCGCCGACGCTCGATGCCACGCGGCGGCTCGTGGCATCGATCAACGGGCTTCGGCAACTTCTGTCCGCAGTGGACAACTTTGAAGCGGCTACGATGCTCACAGCCGTCCTCGGGGTCGAGGTCGCCGCGACGATGATCTGCGAGACGGTCCGATGCCTGCTCGATCACCCTGACGAGCATGCGCTGCTCCGCAACGGCTCTGCTGCCGTGGGCACCGCTGTGGAAGAAGCGTTGCGGATGCGGCCGCCGATCGCGGTCGAGAGCCGCATCGCAGGCGAGGACGTCGATCTTGCCGGCCGGCGAGTCGAGGCAGGAGACCAGGTCGTCGTCCTCATCGGCGCGGCGAACCGGGACCCTGACGTGTACCGGGAGCCGGACCGTTTCTCGCTCGCCCGGAGCCAGGAGCACCTTTCGCTCGCCGGCGGCCTGCACGCAACATTCGTCGCGCCGCTGGCACGGCTCCAGGCGAGCGTCGCGGTGGGAATGCTGACCGAACGCTTTCCGGGTTTGCGGGCGGCGGGGGACGCAGTGCGCAGGAACCGGGCGGTCGTCATGCGCGGATTTGCGAGTTTCCCTGTTGTACTGACGTGAAACCGAACCATCGGGAACGGAGAAACCTGTGCGTGTGCTCTTTGTGGTTCTGGCCGTCAAAGCTCACCTGTACAACATGGTGCCCCTGGCCTGGGGGCTGCGGGCCGCGGGACACGAGGTCCACATAGCCAGCCATCCCGACCTGGTGCCGGACATCGTCGGCGCCGGGCTCCCGGCGGTCGCGGTCGGCGAGCCGCTCAACCTGGCACAGGCGATTGACCAAGCGGGCAGCGCGAAGTTCAAGAGCGGGCAGTTCCAGAGCCTGTCCCGCGGGATGGCAGCCGAGTACCCGGAGAAGGTGACCTGGGAACATGCGCTGGGAGAGTTCACCGTTGCCCGGGCGCAGTACGAGTATTTCGGGAATTTCGCGATGACCGATGACCTGGTGCGGTACGCCCGCTACTGGCGTCCGGACCTCGTGGTGTGGGACGGGCTGAGTTTCGCGGGACCAGTCGCCGCGAAAGCCTGCGGAGCGGCTCACGCTCGCATGTCGTTCGCACTCGACTACATCACCCGGATGAGACACGACTTCCTGCGCTTGCTCCCGGAACAGCCTTCCGAGTGGCAAGAGGATCCGATGGCTGAGTGGATGTCGGCGAAGCTCTCCCGTTACGACTGCGAGTTCAGCGAGGATGTGTTCACCGGCCAGTGGACAATCGATGTGTTTCCGGAGTGGATGAGGTTTCCGCTGGAGGTGGACTATCTGCGGATGCGGCCCGTCGCGTACAACGGCTCTGTGGCGATCCCGGACTGGCTCAGGCGCGCGCCAGAACGCCCGCGTATCTGTTTTACGCTGGGGTTGTCCGGGCGGGAAGTCATCGGCGACAGCGGCGTCGCGACCGCTGACATCCTGACCGCGCTTGCCTCCCGCGAGGTCGAACTCGTCGCGACCCTCAGCGTTGATCAACTCGGCCCGCTGCCGGGCCTTCCCGGCAACGTGCGGATCGTAGACTACGTGCCGCTCAACGACGTGCTGCCCAGTTGCGCCGCGTTGATCCACCACGGGGGGTCCGGCACCACGAACAACGCACTCCTTCACGGGGTGCCACAGCTGATCATTCCCAGCCGGACGTGGCAGGAAGCTGATCTCGCCACTCTGATTGAGAACCAGGGCGCCGGGCTCGCCGCGCCGCCCGAAGAACTCACAGCCGACGGTCTCGCTGCCTGCATGGACCGGCTGCTGGCCGAGCCCTCGTTCGGCAGGTGCGCTGGAGACCTGCGGAAGGACGTGCTGTCGGCGCCGAGCCCGGCCGAGATCGTCCCGGAGCTGGAGAAGCGGGTCAGCCGAGTCCGCTAGAGCACACTGGCGATCGCCCGGCCGGCCTGGCGACCGGTGAACAGGCATCCGCCTAGGAACGTTCCTTCCAGCGACCGATAGCCGTGCATGCCGCCGCCGCCGAATCCGGTCGCCTCGCCCGCGGCGTACAGGCCGGGCAGGGCCGTACCGCCGGGCCGCAGGACACGGCACCGCAGATCGGTTTCGAGACCGCCGAGTGTCTTCCGGCTGACGATGCTCAGCCGGACCGCGATGAACGGCCCAGACCCGCGACCGGCGAAGCGGTGCGGTGCGGCGACCCGGATCAGCCTGTCTCCCAGGTACCGGCGGGCGTTTCGGATCGCGGTGATCTGGGGGTCGCGCCCGTACCTGGAGTCGATCTGCTGGTCGCGCGCGACGATCTCGGTCCGGATGTCCGCGGCTGACAGCAGTGCCGACCCGGTGACGCGGTTCATGCCCGCCACCAGGTCGTCGAGATTGTCGGCCACGACGAAGTCCTCGCCGTGGCGCATGAACTCCGCCACGGGTCCTGGAGGCCCGGGCAAGGCGCGCCGCAGGGTCAGCTTCACGTCCTTGTTGGTCAGGTCGGGGTTCTGCTCGGAGCCTGACAGCGAGAATTCGCGCTCGATGATCTTCCCGTCGAGCACGAACCAGGAGTAGTCGTAGCCCGTGCGGCGCAGGTGCTCCAGGGTGGCGAGCGTGTCGAAGCCGGGGTAGAGCGGCGCGGGCAGCCTGCGCCCTTTGGCGTCCAGCCAGAGCGACGACGGACCCGGCAGGATCCGGACGCCGTGCGCAGGCCAGACAGGACTCCAGTTGGTCACGCCTTCGACGTAGTGCCACATCCGGTCGCGGTTGACGAGGTTCGCGCCGGCGGCCTCGCTGATTCCCAGCATGCGGCCGTCGACGTGCGCGGGCACTCCGGACAGGATCGTGGCGGGCGGATCGCCGAGACGGGAGGGCCAGTTCGCGCGGACGAGGTCGTGGTTGCCGCCGATGCCGCCCGCGGCCACCAGCACTGCTTGCGCCGACAGTTCGAACTCGCCGACCGGGGTGCGCGAACTGCTTTGGCCACAGGGTGCCGTGCTGGGCTCGAGCAGGACGCCTCGAACCCCCGTGACCGAATGGTCTGTCGTGACGAGTTCGTCGACTCTGTGCCGAAATCGCAGGTTGATCCGGCCGCGTTCGGCGGCCTCGCGCACACGTCGCACGAACGGTTCGACAACCGCCGGCCCGGTGCCCCAGGTGACATGAAACCGGGGTACTGAGTTTCCGGCGCGCTCGGCCCAGCCGACGATCGGGAAGAAACGCAGCCCATGCTCTTTCAGCCAAGCGCGTTTTTCCCCGGCCGCGAACTCGACATACGCGCGTGCCCACTGCCTCGGCCAGTTGTCCTCAGGCCGGTCGAATCCGGCAAAAGCCTGCCAGTCGTCCCAGGCGAGGTCCACTGAGTCGCGCACGCCGAGTCGTCGCTGCTCGGGGCTGCCGACGAGGAACAGGCCGCCGAAAGACCAGAACGCCTGCCCGCCTAGGGACGACTCCTGCTCGACGAGCAGGACCTCTTTGCCGGCGTCGGCCAGCTCAGCGGCGGCGACCAGGCCAGCGAGTCCCGCTCCCACCACGATCACGTCTGCTGTTTCCGCGGCCATCCGCACCTCCGAGCGGGCCAGCTGCTGGGATCGACAGCGGACCGCAGGGAGACCGCCAAGCGAGACAATCGCAGCTATCCGAAGCTACAGGGTAGCCGCTTCACCCCGTTGAGAAAGCTCGACCGCAGCCGGTCCGGCTCGCCGTCGGCGTGGATGTCCGGTACCCGGGAGAGCAATTCCCGCATCAGCAGGGTGATCTCGGTTCGGGCAAGCTGGGCGCCCAGGCAGAAGTGTGCTCCAGCCCCGCCGTAGCCGACATGGTGGTTCGGCCGCCGTGTGATGTCGAACCGCTCGGGCTCGTCGAATACACGCTCGTCCCGGTTCGCGGCCCAGTAGAACAGAAGCACCTTGTCGCCGCGCCGGTACTCCCGTTCGCCCATCCGGTAGTCGGAAGCGAGAGTGCGGCGCATCCAGGTCACCGGCGTGGCGAGGCGGACCACCTCCTCCGCCGCGCCGGGGAGATGCAGGTCCAGGTCGGAGCACAGCAGGTCGCGCTGCGCGGGGTTGTCGGTCAGCAGGAGCAGCGCATGGGAAAGCGCGTTCCTGGTTGTCTCGTTGCCGGCGATGGCCAGCAGTGTGAAGAAGGCACCGAGCTGCTGATCCGTGAGCGCTTCGCCGTCGACGTTCGCGTTGACCAGCGCCGAGGTGAGGTCGTCAGCGGGGAAGCGGCGCCGCGCTGCGGCGAGGTCTGCGGCGAGGTCGTGCATGGCCTTGCCCGCGGCGAGCAACCGCTTCGCCTTCTCCTCGGCATCCTCGCCGAGAAGTTCCGGATCGAGGCCGCCGACTATGGTGCTGGTCAGCTCCAGCACCGTAGGGCGGTCCTGTTCGGGGACGCCCAGCATGTCGCAGATGGCCCGCAACGGGAGGGGCGCGGCGACGGTGCTGACGAAGTCGCACGGTCCGGTGTCCTGCAGGTCGTCAACGATTTTCCGGCATGCTTTCTCCACCTGATGCCGGATCCGCTCGAGCACGCGGGGCGCGAACGCACGAGAGACGATGCGCCGGATGTTCGCGTGTTGCGGGTCGTCCATGTTGATCATCGAGCCGAAGTACTCGTTGAACTCCGCGGGCAGGTCTTCTCGGGAAATCGCGCTCGGCGTGGAAGCGAACACCGACGAGTTCCGGCTGGCCGCGGCGACGTCGGCGTGCCGGACGAACGCGTAGTAGCCCGGCCCCGGCGGGATGAGCCCGTAGCTCGCCTCCGCGAAGAAGGCAGGTTCCGGAAGAGCTCGAAGCCGAGCGAACGCTTCGGCTCGTTCGGGCAGCGGTTTCTCCCAGAATTCCATGTCCGAAAGCGAGAAGTCTGTCTGCTCGAAGGGGTCGGCCATTGTGTCAGCTCCTGGTTCCGACGATGTGCGGCAGGTCGGCTACGACGAACGAGAACGCGATGGAGATGTCCGAACGGCGAAGCCGCTCCGCGATGTCGGCGCGTTCTACCGCGAGATCCTTGATCCGGGCAGGGATACGGCGGTCACTGAGGAAATTCCGGTAGCAGAGCCGCCCGCCGGGTTTCGCTGTCCGGACTACTTCTTCGAGGATGCGGTCGAAGTCGTCCGGCGTCGTCCACCCCGCGATGTCGGAGAGGGAGAATTTCGAGTACGTCCCTGCCGGAGTCTCTGCCAGTTCGGCGTCTAGCCTCCGGGTGACCGTTCGGATCGCGTCGAGGTTCTTGCGGACCGTTTCATAGTGCTCGGGCGAAAGGTAGGGCGGGACGGCCCGATCGTCGCGGTACCGGCCAAGCAGCAGGAGTGCGAGCAAGTGGTTGTCGGCCGCGAGATGCCGGCCGAGTGCGTCGCGCAGACGGCTGTTGAGGTAGTCGGCCACCGAACTCTCCCGTTCGATGAAGGCGTAGTAGCTCGGGTCGGGCAGGAGCCTTCTGACCAGCGAGGGCCGGGCCAGCAGGCGCAGCGCGGCACGCCAGCGCGGCGTGTCCCACTCGCGGTCGAAGAACCGCATTTGTTCGTCGATCGAGGTGAATTCGAACATCCGTCGCCTTTTTCCTGGACGCAGGACGCGGATCAGCGGACCGATGTAGCGTGCGTAGAACTGCTCGTGGGCACCGCTGTAGAGGACGCCGCGATCGATCACATGCACGTTCCGGTCCCAGAATTCGCGGGCGTCCTCGCTCAGTGTCGAGCGGATCCGCTGATAGGTCGCGGGGCGATCTTCTCTCGGCCGCAGTCCTATGAACCCGGTGAACTCGAGCCGGTCGAGTTGTCGGATAGCCGCGATCTTCAGCTCCAGCAGATGGTTCTGCAGCGGGTTGGCGTCGACCGACACGACGGCTCCCGGATTGCCGATCAGCAAGTTGAGCGTGCGGCATCCGCTCCCGGTCACCGACAGCACGATGTCGTCGGAACTCAGCTCAAGGCCGGTGATCTCCGACCACGAGTCTTCGTCGCAAGTGCTGTACAGGATGGCGCCCCGGGCAAGCCAGTGCCGTTCGTCAGGCCGGACCCGGTACTCGCCGAGCATGAGCGGATTCCAAGAGAAACGGATGGTCATCTTCGATGTGCTCCCGTCGCTTCAGAAAGTCCGGTCGCGGATCGACGCGAGGTATCGGCGCGCGTGCGACTCTGCTCGGTCACGGACGTAAGTCGCCGCGGTGGCCTCACTCGGGACGCAGGCACGGACCGAGGTCTCGATGCGCCGGAGATACTCGTCCCCGACGCTCTCTACAGTGGATTCGCCGGTGACGAGGAGACCGAAGGCAATCGCCAGGCCAGAGTTGGCGACGAAGTCGGGGAGCACGGTGATGCCGCGGCCTTCGAAGAGACGTTCCGCGCCGACGGTAACCGGATCGTTCGCTCCTTCGACCACGAACCGTACGTCCTGATGCACCGTCTTGGCGTTGCGCTCGGTGAGGCACCTCGCGGTGGCAGCCGGGACCAGGATCTCCGCGGGCAGTTCGCACCAGGACTGGGAGGGCAGCAGCCGGGTGCCTTCGGGCAGTGCGGTTCGGTCGATATCCCCCTGGCCCGCGCGAGCGCCAGCGAGGAACTCGGCGGAAAAACCCTTCGGACGGTAGACGACTCCGTGCACGTCGGACAGGGCGACTACCTTGATTCCCTTGGCGGTGAGTGCTACTGCGGCCGCGTGACCGACATTGCCGAAGCCCTGGACACTGGCCCGGCGACCCGCGAGCGTGTACTGGACGAGGGACGCGGCGGTGTCGAGCGCGTGGGAGAGTCCCACGCCGGTGAGCGCCCCGGAGAAGTCGTTGTCCATCAGCTGCTCGAACCGGAGCCCGTCGGGCAACGCGAGTGTTTTACCGCGCGCACGGGTCTTTTCGGCCACCAACTCGGTTGGGTCCACCCCGGCCGTCCGGTAGATCGATATCACGTCGTCCGGACTGCTCCCGCTGTCGACGCCGACTAGGTATTGGCTGCGCAGAAACGGTTCGAGCGCTCGAGCTGCCCGCTCGATCGCGACCTTGCGGCTGAAACCCGGACGGACCACGACGGCGGATTTGGCACCGCCGAGCGGAATGCCCGCGACGGCGAACTTGAGCGACATCAGCCGAGCCAGGGTGGTCAGCGTTGCTTCCGAAATGCCAGATGCCACGCGGATACCGCCCAGGCACAGCCCGTCGATCACCGATTCCCCTGCGAGATGCACGTCGACCTCGTCGGAACGGAACGTATACCGGAACATGAGTCCTCCTCGGAATCCGATCGGGCTTCAGGCTCGCTTGTCGCTGCTGTCCGGCGGTCGCCTGGCCTGGTTCGTTCCAGCTTGTCGAGCGAGCACCTCTCGCGCAGCGCGATAACCACTGGTGACCGCGCCGTCCATGCAGCCGACCCATTTCTCCGCTGTTTCCGATCCTGCCCAGGAGATCCGGCCGTGGGGCTCGCGCAGCCAGCGGCCGAACGAAGTCAATGCCCCGGGCGTCGGGTGCGGCCCATAGCAGCCGCCAGTCCACTCCTCTGCGGTCCATGACTGCAGGATGAACTCGCGTGGCGTGCGGGCGCGATCGCCGAACCACCGAACGAAACAGTCCAAGACTCGGTCTCGTGCTGTGTCCTTGTCGAGTTCCCACAGCGCACGGGCGCTGTCACCTACCACGAAACCGAGCAGGACGCCGCTGCTTCCCTCAGGCGGCGAGGAGTCGAACGTGGATGTCACCGGGCCGATGGCGCTCGCGACTTGCCCCGACAGCCCGGCTGCCCGCCAGAACGGCGCATCATACCTGGCGAGACATTTGATCGCGGTGCCGTGCGGCAACCGAGCGAGAAGCTGTTCGCGTCCTGCGGGCAAGCGCGGCGAGTACTCGATCCGCGCCGCGGGCATGGCGGGGACCGCGACAATCGCCTGATCTGCGTGCACGGTCAGCCCGTCCGCCATCACCTGCACGCCTTGGTCGTCCTGCGTGACTTTCCGGACGGGGTGGCCGAGCATCGGCGAGTCGGTCAGCGCCGCCGCCACCGCTTCGGCCAGCTCGTAGGCGCCGCCTGAGAACCGGTCTTGTTGCGCGCCGCCGGACGTTGTCACCAGCCGCCGAAGCCCGCCCGCGCTGCGGATTTGCTCCAGCATGTGCAGCAGCGAGATCTCTGCGGGCTCGGTCGCCAGGACTCCCCGCACGGCGACGGTGACAAGAGCCCGCGCACGGCGGGACAGCGCGCTGCGGCGGATCCAGGTCTGCATCGTGATGCCGTCCCATGTTTTCGCGCGCGCGGCGAGCCACGGCTGGCCAAGCGGGACCGTGCGGGCCATCCGGTCCAGTGCCGCCTGCGCGCGCAGGAAACCTGCCGTCGCGAACACTCCGGGAAAAACCCCCAGCTTCGGCTTCCCGTTTCCTCGGACCAGTTCGACCAGATGCTGACCGGAATCAAAGGTGCGGAAGGTTCTTAACCCGAGTTCGGCGGAAAGCGAAAGGATCGCTTCCTGCCCGGGACCGACGAACTGCCCGCCCAGTTCGGCTACGGCACCGTCGCCGAACCGGGCGCTCAGCGTCCGGCCACCGACCCGATGGCGGGCCTCCACCACGCAGACCCGGCAGCCCGCGGTTTCCAGGGTGCGTGCTGCGGCCAGCCCGGCGAGCCCGGCGCCGATCACTACGACGTCGGCTCGGACCGCGGCACCGGATCTTTGCGACACGGCTCTTCCCTTCGTGACCCGGAAACGATGAACGTAGTTTCGCTAGTCGCGGAAGTAATTGTCAATGAAGATATGTGAAAGCTGTTTGAAAGCGCACTGAAAGAAAGTTGTCAGTAAATCGTTTGCGTGCTGTCCGTGTGGTTCTGAGATTTGCTGATAAGGTCGGCGTTATTCGTCGGCTAGGAGTTTGAGAATGTGTGCAGGCGACTCGAAGAGAGTTCTGTTGACGGGGTGCAGCGGAGTGGTGGGAGAGGCACTGCTTGACCGCCGGCCAGGCGACGACGTGCTAGGTCTCGTACGCCGGACCCGGCCAGGTGTCGCCGTGGCGACTGCTCGGGGTGACGTGACGAGGAAGTGTCTCGGCATGTCCACTGCCGATTACCACGCATTGTGCGACGGCATCAGCGCCGTCGTGCACTCGGCTGCGCTCACGGGTTTTTCCGAACCAGCGGAAGAAATAGAGCGGGTCAACGTCGATGGCACCGTGACTGCGCTGCAACTCGCCCGGGATGCCGGCGTGCCGCTGCTGTACGTCAGCACCGCCTTCACCGCGCTCGGACGGCGTGCGGACGGGACAGTTCATTCGACGTATGTTCAAAGCAAGAAACGCGCGGAGGAGCTGGTGCTGTCGTCCGAGGTCGACAGCACGGTGCTGCGCCCTTCGGTCATGCTGGGCCACTCGAAAACCGGCTATATCCGGCGATACCAGGTCTTCCATCAGATGATGGCGGCGATCCTGCGCGGACGTATCCCGATGCTGCCGGCGGATCCGGACGGAGTGATCGATTTCGTCGCCGGAGACTGGGTAGCTGACGCCATCTGGTTATTGGTTGATGCCCGGGGGCCGTCGACGCCGGACATCGTGTGGCTCACCGCGGGCCCCGAAGTGACGTCGGTGAGCCGCGTGCTCGACGTCTGGTTCGCCTTCGGACGGAGCATCGGCATGGCAGTGGAAGGGCTCCGCGTGGTGGACCCGGAGATGGTGGATCGGCTCATCCGGCCGCTGATGCTCGACGAACTTCCGCCGAGCATGGCGCGCACCTTCGAGGGCGCGCTGCAGATCGCTGGGCTGATGACTCTTGACGAGGCGTTTCCGCACACGGTGTCCTCGCTGCTTCCGGCGCGGCCCCTTGCTGCGGACATTTTGCTCAGCAACGCCGCTTACTGGGCGGTCCGCAGCAAGCTGGCGTCTGCCGACCTGGCCTGGAAACAGGCTCGCGAGCTCGCGTCCGCGGCGCGGGAGACCCGATGACGCCCGCGCCGGAGGCCCGGCGCCGCTGGGTGCTGGATACCTACCGTGCGCATCTGAGCAGTGGCCTCGCCAACCTTGCCGAGGTCGCCGGCATGGGCATCGAGCGACAGTCGGACGGTGCGCACGTAGTCGACGACACCGGCCGAACGTTCCTCAACTGCGGTGGTTACGGCGTGTTCACCCTTGGGCACAGGCATCCCGAGGTAATCAGGGCCGTGCGGGACCAGCTGGACCGGCATCCGCTGGCGACGAAGTTCCTTGTCAACGACCGGTTGGCGGACGCCGCCGCCGAGCTCGCGGCTGTTTGCCCGAAACCGTTGAAATCGGTGTACTTCACCAATTCCGGCAGCGAGGCTGTGGAGCTGGCGCTGAAGCTCGCGCGCGGGCGGGGCCGCCGAACCGTTGTGTCGATGGCCGGTGGCTTTCACGGCAAGACAACGGGTGCGCTCAGCGTCACCGGACGTGCTGTGTACCGGACTCCGTTCGAACCATTGCTGGGCGGTGTCGTCTTTGCCGAATACGGCAACTCGGGTGCGTTGGCGGCAGAACTTGCCCGTCACGAGCCGGGCAGCTGCGCGGTCATCCTGGAGCCGGTGCAAGCCGAGAACGGCGTGATCGTCCCGCCTGACGGTTACCTCGCTGACGTGGCCCGGTTGTGCGCGGTTCACGATGCGATGCTGATTGTCGACGAGATCCAGACCGGGCTGGGCAGGCTGGGGACCTGGTGGGGCATTGAGCGGGAGGGGGTCGTTCCAGACGTCTTGCTGGCGGGCAAGGCACTCGGCGGCGGTGTCCTCCCGATCGGCGCTGTCGTGACCAGCGAACACATTTTTGCTGCCCTCAGCCGGGATCCCTACCTGCATTCGTCCACGTTCGGCGGCAATCAGCTCGCCATGGCGGCCGCTTGCGCGGCATTGCGCGTGATCGAGCGTGACAATCTGGTGCCCAAGGCGGGCGTGCTGGGCGAGCGGCTCTTGAGCCGCCTGCGGGGAACGCTGCTCGTGGAACCGTTCACGCCGAGCGTGCGGGAGATCCGTGGTCTGGGCTTGCTGCTGGCGATCGAGTTTGCCAACGCTGATCAAGCAGGGGAATTCATGTTCGGACTTCTCGAACACGGTGTCATCAGCTGCCACTCCATGAATGCCGGCAGCGTGGTCCGGCTGACTCCACCCGCGATCATCGATGCCGCCGACGAGGATTGGCTGATCGAAGCGGTGGCCGCGACCGCGAAGGAAGTGCACAGTTGACGCGAATCAAGAATGGTGTCAGGTCATGGGTGATGTGAAGGTCTCGGTCGATGTTCCGGGCGTCGGCGATCTTGAGGTATTCGGCGTATTGTCCGACTTCAGCGCGTACCCTCAGGCGACTGATGCGGTCCGTGCGGTGACGATCGGGGAGGCGGACGGCGGGCCGATCTCTTCCTGGGAGGTGAATTTCCGGAAGGGTATCCTGAAGTGGGTCGAACGTGACGACTTCGATCTCGACGAGCGCGTGATCTCGTTCGTGCAGACCGAGGGCGATCTCACCTCGTTCTCAGGTCACTGGCGCGTCGTCCCGCGGCCCTCCGGCGGAGTCACCGTAACCTTCGACGCGCGGTTCGATTTGGGAATGCCGACCATCGCATCGATCGTCGATCCGATCGCCGAGCGCACGTTGATGGAGAACACCAGGACGATCATCGAGCAGCTTGTCCAGCCTGGTCGTCTGGCCGCACGGACGACGTCCACCGCGGAGCCGACGGCATGATTCTCCTGCGGAAGGAATTGGCCGAGCTCGAAGCCGTGCTTCCGGGGCTGGCGAAGCAACTGGCAGAGTCTTCTTGGGACGATGCGGAGAATGCCGGCTCGGGCGCTATCGAGGCATTCCGGGCGGCTGGTGGTGCGGGTTTGTTCATCGAGCGAGGGCTCGGCGGGCGCGGCGCCACCCTCGCGACCGGCGTCCGGGTCCAGCGCGCTATCGGCGCGCTCTGCCCGTCGTTGGCGGTTGCCTCGACGATGCACCACTTTTCGATCGCGACATTGAATGCCCTGGCGGCGCGGGGACAGGGGTTGGAGAACCTGCTGCTGCAGGCGATCGCTACCGACCGGCTGTTGATGGCATCTGGATTTGCCGAAGGCCGAACGGGAGCAAGCATTCTCAGCGCAACCGTGACAGCGACGCGCGATGGCACCGACTACCTGGTCACAGGATCGAAGAAGCCGTGCAGTCTGGCGAAATCGATGAGCATGCTGAGCGCGAGCGCCCGGACGGTCGACTCCGGCGGCCGCCAGACGGGTTTGGCGGTCGTGCTCGTCCCCGCCGACTCGCCAGGCGTGTCTGTGCGGAAATTCTGGAGAGCGCCGGTGCTGGCGGGAGCTCAGAGCGAGGAAGTCGTGCTGGAATCGGTCCGAGTTCCTGAGAACCTGGTGGTTGAGCTGGACAGCAAGAACCTCGATTTCACCCAGAAAGTGGGCTTTATCTGGTTCGAGACTCTGATTTCGGCCGCCTACCTCGGGATGGCGACTCGCCTGGTCGACCTGTGCGTCGAGCAGAACAGGGGCGGCGCCGGGGAGATCGGCAGCGCGGCATGCGCCGTCGAAGCGGCCGCGCTCAGCCTTGCCGGAGTAGCAGGCTGGTACGACTCGGGTGCCGGTGCAGACGAGCCTGAGCTGGAACGCGGTCTGGCGGCAGCACTGATGGCACGCTACGCGATCCAGGACAGTATCTGTCAAGCCGTCCAGACGGCGACCGAGCTGCTCGGCGGCGGTGCGTTCATCAAGGACTCGAGGGTGGGGTATCTGAGCACGGCGATCCGAGCATTGGCGTTCCATCCGCCGAGTAGGTCGTCGATGGCGGCCCCGCTCATCAGCTACCTGCGCGGCAAGCAACTGGAAGTGCCCTGACGACGAAGAAAGGAGACAAACGTGCCGACTGAAAACGACCATCGGGTCGAGAGCGCGCGCCTGCCGGAGCCGACGCGCGATCTCGACCGGGTCAAGAGCGACCTCGCTGAACACGGTTACGCCTTGCTGCGAGACGCGCTTTCCCGGAATCAGGTGCTTCGTGTCAAGGACCGGCTCAAGGAGCAGGCCGAGATGGAGGGTGAGCTCGGCTATGCGATAATCGGGGACGGCCGGTTTCTCAGCAGGAAGTACAACGTCCATGCCAAGGGCGATGAGCCGTGGCAGGGGATTCGCAGTCTGCTCAACAAGGGTGCGGTGTTCCAGGAGCTTGTTGGGCACGACGGTGTGCTGGAGGTAATGGAGCATCTTCTCGGGTCAGGGTTCATTCTTTATACCTTATCTGCGATCATCATGCGCCAAGGGAGTCAGGCGCAGCAGATGCACAGCGATCAGATTATGTTCCCCTTCACCACGCCGATTCCCCTGATAGCCAATGCTTTTTTCATGATCAGTGATTTCGATGAGGGGCGCGGTGGCACCAGGTTTGTTCCCGGCAGTCATTTATGGGACTACCAGATGACCTATCAGGTGGTTAAAAACGAGCAAGGCGCCGCTGACATGGTGGAGGATCGGACCTTTGAGTGGGTGTCGCCCGAAGCGCCGGCCGGTACGGCACTTCTGTTCGATGCGCGGACAATCCACGCTGGTGGCGCGAATATATCCGGACAGGAAAGGGTCGCCGTGTCCATGGCGTTCTGCCTGCGCACGATTCGTCAGCTGGACCAGTTTTGCATGAGCATCAACGACGATGCGTATGCTGCGATGTCGGAGAAAATCAAAATGCTGGTCGGTTTCGGTTTCGGCGACATCGGACGCATTGACCCTGCTCTTGGACGTGCCAATATCGGAGAAGTTCAATTTCCCCGGATCGGTGAGCTGCGTCGGTCGGGCTCTCGCGACTGAAAGCTGACCGGTGACGAGCCGTGTGAATGTGTCCGTGAAGTTCACGGCTCTCGCGGCGGCAGGCGGATCGGCAAGTCAGGAGTGGTTGCGGCGGCAAGGGCCCGACGTTCGCCGACGTGGTCTGCGGTCTGTGAAATGCCGGCGTCGTGGCAATCGACGCGCCCTGCTTGCGACCCGATGGGCTTGTGGTCGTGCGACAGGCGCTGGCGCGACCGCGGTGTACATCGGGCGCGGTGCGGATGGTCGTCCGCTGGAGCGGCCGCCAGCCTCTGCTCAACGGATGCCCGGGGTCAATTCTGGCCCGGTTCAGGGGCCGGTTGCGGTCGTTGCTCGCCGCACCGGCGCCCGTCCGGCGCGACGAGCGGTAGCCCGGGTGCTCCTGGCCGCCCCGGCAGCGGAGGCGGTGCGGCGAGTCGGGGTCCCGGAGGGGGCGTATGCAGAGCCGATGCCCGGATGATCGGCTGGTCCGGCTCGGGCTTCGGCGGTGCCCTTGTCGCCGCACGCCTCCGGCCGCGGCTGAGCAGGCGCACGGTATTCGACTGTTCGACCGGCCTTCCCGCCGTCGTCACATTTGCCGACGTTGCCTGGGACCATCGCGACATCGCTCGGTCCCGGCCTCGTTCGGACGCGGATGGCCTGCCCGGGGGTGTGGCTTCGGTGCCTGCTTGGTCAATCAGCGTCGCCGCTCCTTGTCTTCTGGTTGCACGTCGGCGCCGCAGGTGCGGCCGCCGAACTTTCAAGACGAACGGATTCGGGGATCTTGTGAAGATCGCCGAGTGCGTGGGGATGTGGCGACGGTCGACTCGCTGGGGTCTGGCATCTGCGCGGAGGTGTCGAAACGGCCGCCGCTTCGTCAGCGCTTGCATGCCGCCTTGTACCAGAGCTACTCGAAGAGCGCGGCGAAATGCTCGAGCGCTTTGTCTGTGCGCTGGAAGTCTCCGGTGACGAGCCGGTCGAGGAGCAGTCCTCGCACGGCCGCGATGACCAGGGTGACGTCGATGTCGTCATGACCGGCCGCGACGACGCGGAAGGCGGCGCTGAAACGCTCGAGCCAGTCGGACACCATGGCCCTCCCGCCGTCCTCGTACGCATCAGGGTGAGTCATGGCGTCCATGTACACCTCGAAGAACAGGCGGAGGAACGGCTTGCGTTCGCCGTCGCTGATCCAGGCCCAGATCCCCCTGATCAGATCTGCGGGAGAGGAGAGTGCGTCGCGAAGTGCGTCGGCGAGCAAAGAAGCTTCCCGCAGGCGGACTTCTGCCAGAACCGCGGCGACCAGTTGTTCCTTGCTGCCGAAATCGTAGAGCAGCATCCGGGTGCTGGTGCCGAGCGCGGCGGCCAAGGGGCGAAGGCTCAAGTTCGCCATGCCGTGTTCGAGGACGTAGTCAGTGGCGGACTCCAGCGTCTTCGCCCGTCGACCGGTCTCCGGCGGTCTGCCCACCTTGCCTCGCTTTCGCGGTCGACATTCGCTCCGATGTGTGTCACTGTTTATGATACGAGTGTGTCATAAACTCGGTGACGAGGGGAAGTGCTGTGGACGCGTATTCCGCCGGGCGGGGGATCCGCACGTATCTGCCGAGGATCCTGCTCGCGGATGCGATTTGGGACGTGCTGCTCGGCGTGGTGCTCGTGCTGTCACCCTGGCGCTCTCTCGCCAACCTTCTCGGGTTGTCTGCGGCACGGCCGTGGCCCGTGTTCGTGGTCCTTGGCGTTGGCAGTTTCGCCTTCTCCGGACTGCTGGTCCGCGGCGCGCTGGGAACCGGCACGGCCGAGGTCTGCCGGGCGGCCGCGATCGCAAACACGGCGGCGGTCGTCGCTGTCATTGTTCTGTTGGCACTGGTGGGCACCCTCGGCTCCGGATGGGCATTGCTGCTGGGGGTTGCCGGGGCCGGGTGTGCGGTATTCGCAGTGCTTGAATGGGCTGGTATCAAAAAGGCGTGAGGTGAATGCTGCGTTGTGCCTAACCGTCGGCTGGGAGGGGCATCTTGGTTAACTTTCGCTAGTTGGCGACGTTGGGCTGGGCGCGCGCGGTATTGCCGCTATCTCTGATATTTCCGGGTTGCCAGAGTTGCCGTGCGGTGTTCGTCAATGTTTGGCGTGTGCGTGGACGGCGGGGCGGTGTGCCGGATCGGCTCTATTATTCGGTTTCTCTCTTGGAAATATTGCTCGCACGGTGGTTGCTGAATCTTGAATCATAAACCGTTCAAATTGTCGGAGTCGAAGTATGGTAAAAACTTCTGCTGACTTCTGCGCAGCGGTAAAATTGCTTTGGGGTAAGGAAACGGCTGTGGAAATTATGCGCGCGGTGGTCGACGGCAGAATTCATCATCCGCGTATCATCAACCAGGCCGGGATGCGTTTTGTCGAGGTCCGGCCTGATTTTGTTGAACTTTCCTGGGATCCGGCGGGTGCGGTAAGTGTCTCGACCGGGGGTGTCGACGAAGGGTTCGCGGCTCTTGTTCTAGGTCATGCGTGCAAGAGTGCGGCAGCGATCTCCGGCACTCGCTACTTTCCGGCGAACTGCTTGAAGCTCGACGTGGAGTTTGTCGAGCGGCTTCTCGCTGGCAAGTCTTACCGTGTTTATGCCGATATTTCGCACAAGGGTCAGCCGATCGTCGCTGCGAGGGCGGCGATCGCCGACGATGCTGGCAAAATTTATGCCACGGCAACCGCTTCCCTGGTTTTGGACACCGCGTTTTACTCTTTTGTGGAAAATTTCGGTGAGATGCCTGCCGGTTCGGAATTTGAGGAAATTGTATCGCGATACCTGAGTGTGTGCAATGAGAGGTCGGCTGCGTCGCGGCGCGCGTTGATCAAGGAGCTTTACTCGGCTGATGCGCTGGTTCGTGATCCGCTTGGATCCGCGACAGGCTGGAGCGCGATTGACGAAATGATATGCCGCGTGCAGGGCAACTTCGGCGGCATGAATTTCGGTCTGACCAGTGGTATTGATTCACATCATGATACCGCGCGTTTTTGCTGGGGAATTGGTGAGCCGCTATCTGTTGAATTGGTGGCCACCGGGTCGACCGTAATTGTTGTTCAAGGCGGTAGAATCAGCAGGGTCTATGGGTTTTTCGATCGCATTCCATCTTTCTGATGTGCATCATGGGGCCGGCGTGCGCCAGCACATCCCCGGGCGGAACGTGGTGGGCGAAGCAGTCAGGCCTGAGATCGAAACTGGCCGCGCCCAGGCCAGTGTGTGCAAGTTTCGCGGCTGCCTGCGGTATTCCGTGCGTCGGCGCGAGGACGTCGAGTGTCCGGGCAACGGCACGTCCGATGTCTGGAACACGGCTTTCGGACGAAAGCGCGGACTTCGTCGACCGGCCAAGAATTACGCGCCCCGTCCGCTGGCGATCCGGCACAACGATTGTTCGACGACCAGCCGGATGCCTGACGCGGCCGAGGGCGTCGCGGGTGCGCAGGGTGTTGAGCTGAGCTGGCCTACCTGTGCGGGCAGTGGATACGCAGCCGAATCGTCGGTCGCATCGCTGCCGACAATGGTGATGTCGGCTGCGCCGCGTGCGCTTGCCGCGGCCGACGGCACCCGGCCGAGGACGTGAGCCGACGCCCCCCCGCGGGTAGCGGCACCGACCGTGCGAGCGGATCCGGACAAAGCTTTCGGCAGGACGGCTCGGGTTCGGAGTCTGCGGTCAAAGCCTCTATTCCCGCCGATTCGAACACCGGCACAGCTTACCGGGACGCGATTCTTGTGGTCCGAAGAGATCGAGCGCGCGGAACCAGGCGCCTGCGAACCCGGCCGAGACCCTCCGCCGAGGTGTCGACCGCCGGGAACGAAACAGCCAATGATCCGCAACCAGCAGCGAGCGCACCTCCGCCAGCAGGTCGCACGTGCGGTTCCGATCCTGCTTGGGAATAACGGCGAAGCTGTGCACCCCAGCCTCGACGTGTTCGGTCGGCCGCTCGGCGAACTCCCGGGGCGTGCCGGTGACGACTGACCGCCGGGCAAGATCGATGTCCAGGTGGTATTTCGCGGCCAGTTCTCGTGCGTTCCCTTCGTGTTGACCGGGAGCAGGCCGGCCACAGGCCTCAGCGTACTCGGCGGCACCCGCACGGAGAGCGCCAGCGGCCCCGTGAACCAGCAGTCACCGTGCCTGCCAGCGCGGCGCGACCGCCGCCGACCCAGATCTCGGGAACGGCTGCCGGCGGCTCGAGCTTGACGACCGTGCCGCCCGCTCCATATGCCAATTCGGTCGTATCGCCGGACAACAGCGACGGCAAGGCTTCGAGGAACTCGTCGGTGCGGGCTGCCCTCGACTCGAACGGGGCGTCGGGCCGCGCGCCATTCGTCCGGGCACGCGCCGCCGATTCCAATGTCGAGTTGCGGCCAGCCCGCAGACAACAGTTGCAGGGTCGCCACCTGCTTCGCCGACCACGCCAGCGGGCGCAGCGCCGGGAGGAAAACACCGAACCCGGCCGCGATGGAGCTGGTTGCGGCAGCTGCGCTGGCCAGCGCCATACCCGCGTCGAGGAACTGTCCGCCGGTGAGGTGATCTCCCACCCAGACCGCGTCCAACCCGGCGGCTTCGGTCCTGGCCGCTCTGTCCGCGCTCGCTTGCGACAAGTAGATGCCCACGTCCAGGTTCATGCTCGGCTCCTCGCTCGTCCACGCCGGCACTGTCCGCGCCGATCCGTGCGCCAGCCTGAAACTTGAACCTCTGTTGAGGTCAACGCGTGTCAGCGGTTGACCTCAACAGAGGTTCAAGTTCTCCCGTGATCACGGGACGATGGTCCACCGGAACAGGGGAGGGAACGACACATGACAACAACAGCGGGCCAACGACCACGCCGGCGATTTCTTCTGATCAGAGCGCAGCGAGGGCAAGCGGTGTGCCGGCGGCTCGCGTCGCCACACCCATCACGTAGCGGCCGTACTGCGATTTGGCCAGTTTCTCGCCGAGCCGGAAGCATTGTTCCGGGCCGATGAACCCCATTCGCAGTGCGATCTCCTCGATGCAGGCGATGCGCACGCCCTGTCGGTGTTCCAAAACCTGCACGTACTGACTCGCTTCGGTCAGCGAATCGTGCGTCCCGGTGTCCAGCCAGGCGAACCCGCGGCCCAGGTTGACCAGCTTTGCCTTGCCGCGTTCGAGATACACCTTGTTCACGTCGGTGATCTCCAGCTCGCCTCGCGGCGACGGCCGCAAGCCCGCCGCGATCTCGACGACGTCGTTGTCGTACAGATAGAGGCCGGTGATGGCCAGATCGGACCGGGGAACGGCCGGCTTTTCCTCGAGCGAGATGAGCCGTCCTCGCTGGTCGACTTCGCCGACGCCGTAGCGCTCGGGATCCGGGACCTGGTATCCGAACAGGACGCATCCGTCGAGGTTTTCCGCGCTGCGCTGGAGCAAAGCCGAGAACCCGAACCCGTGGAAGATGTTGTCCCCGAGCGCCAGCGCCACGTCGTCGGTGCCAACGTGTTCGGCACCGACGAGGAACGCGTCCGCCAGCCCGCGCGGCGCGTCCTGGGCGGCGTAACTGATCGTCAGGCCGAGATCGGCGCCGTCGCCGAGGAGGCTGCGGAATCCGTCCATGTGCTCAGGAGTCGCGATGACCAGCACCTCCTGGATTCCGGCCAGCATCAGCACGGACAGCGGGTAGTAGATCATCGGCTTGTCGTAGACGGGCAGCAACTGCTTCGAAACCCCGATGGTGATCGGGTGCAGCCGGGTCCCGTTTCCGCCGGCCAGGATGATGCCTTTCATAAGCTCCTTCTCCCGGTAACACTGACCGCTCGCGGAGAGACCTGCGAGAGCCGAGCTGATTCGAGCAGCGGCCAGCTCCCGGCTGGTGCGGAACGCCGGCAGGCGTTCGTCCCCAGGGCTGACCACCGTTGCCGGGCAGGATATTAGAGGGGGCTAGGACGGCGGACAAGATCGACGGGAGGGGTTGCGCGCTGATTTGACATTCGCCGGAGTTCCGGCTTGCGCTGCGCGCCGCAGCTGCGTCCCGCGTCACCTCTTGTCTCTTCCGGGCTGGGATCGACCAACATTTTTCACCGATCCCTGACTGGGATTTGTCCTTCGCGCTCTTGAGGCTGCCGCGGTCGGTGAAATAAGCTTCAGCGGACGTCGGATCGTTTGCGGTCATGGTGAGTCCTGGTTCCCTTTTAATTCTTGAGGAGCGGTATATGGACGCCTCGCTCATTGTGATAGGCGCTGGCCTCATGCTGGCGTGGGAATTGCGCATGGCTGGCGTGGACGTCATCTTGCTGGAGCGATTGACCGAGCCTGCGGGCGAATCGCGCGGGCTTGGTTTCCCCGCCCGTACGATGGAGGTGCTGGACCGGAGTGGCCTCCTGGACCGGATCGAGCCGTCCGAAACCAGCAACGAGGGGCAGTTCGGCTTGCTGCCCGGCGCGCATTTCGGCGGGAAGAGCATCCCGCAGGCTCGTACCGAGCGGATGCTCGCTGAATGGGTGACTGACCTTGGCGTTGACGTCCGGCTCGGATGGGAGCTCGCCGACCGCTGGGACCGAGTAAACACCGAAGTCTGGTCGCACGGCGACGCGACCCGCCAGGTGACCGAATACCAGCGGGCCAATGTGCTCCTTGCCGGAGACGCCGCGCACAGCCACCTGCCCGCCGGCGGGCAGGGCATGAACACCGGAATCCAGGACGCGGTGAACCTCGGATGGAAGCTCGCCGCGGCGGTCAGTAGTGGCCGCGTCGGAACCGGTCGCCGAAGGAATCCGGTCGCGCTTCGACGGCCTCCGGGCGGGCCGGTTCCCGCTGGACGTGCTGGCGCTGAGCTGTGCCCTGCTGGTGCGCTACTACGGCGGGGTCACCACACTCTCCGGCGTGAACGCGGGCATGCCGCAAGTGCTCACGCCCAAGGGATCTTTGCTGATGCCCGCGGCTGAACGGCTCGCGGGAGCGGGCGCGGCGATCGTCCTGCCCGTCGGCGCCGAATCGCCTGACGTGATCGCGCCAGCCTGTGCCCGAGATCCTCGCCGACCGGTCCTATGCCCGCGCCGCGCTGAAGATCGCCGAGGAGATCAGCGGCATGCCCGCGCCCGCCGAGCTGGTGACTGTTCTGGAGAACATCTGATCCTCGCGCAGGAACGTCCGTTTTCGTTGGAAGAGAAGGAGAGTGCGATGTCCGACAGCGAGGTGGCCCTGTGCGATTGCTCGTAACCGGCGGTGCGGGTTTCATCGGATCCCATTACGTCCGGACGGTGCTGTCCGGCGAATTTCCGGGAGCCGAACAGTCGCAGGTGACCGTGCTCGACAACCTGACCTATGTCCGGAACGTCGACAACCTGCCCGCTGAATACCCGCGACTGAGGTTCGTCAAGGGGGACATCCGCGATCCGGCACTGCTGCGGAAAGTGCTGCCCGGCCATGACGCCGTGGTGCATTTCGCCGCAGAGTCCCATGTGGACCGATCCGTGCAGGGCGCGGGCGCCTTCGTGCGGACGAATGTCCTCGGTACGCAGATGCTTCTGGATGCCTGCGCGACGACCGGTGTGCAACGCTTTGTGCACGTATCGACCGACGAGGTGTACGGCTCGCTCGGCGGGGGTGGGCGGACTGAAACCTGGTCGCTTGCCCCGAACTCCTCGTATGCCGCGTCGGAAGCTGGTTCCGACCTGATCGGCCGCGCCTGTTGGCGCACGCACGGGCTGTCGGTCTCGAGCACCCGGTGCTCGAACAATTACAGGCCCCGCCAGCACCCGGAGAAGTTGATCCCGCTATTCGTGATGAACCTGACGGAAGACAAGAAGGTCCCGCTGTACGGCGAAGGCCGGAGCGTGCGGGAATGGCTGCATGTCTCCGACTACTGCAGGGCGATCCGGCTGGTGCTGGCGAAAGGACTGGCGGGGGAGGTCTGCAACGTCGGAGGCGGCGCCGACCGTAAGGGCCACGATCCGCGGTACGCGTTCGACGATACGAAGATCCGCAGTGAACTCGGCTGCGAGCCGCTGGTGCCGTTCGAACGAGGGCTCGCCGAGCCTGTCGGGCGGCACCGGTGCGACGCCGCGTGGTCGGCTCCGGTCAAGCACCTGTCAGGAGGTTCGTGATGCGCGTGCTCTTCGCCCTGTCGAGCTGGTCGACGCATTGGTACCCGCTGGCTCCGCTGGCCTGGACGATGCAAAGCCTCGGGCATGAGGTACAAGTGCTCTGCTCCCCGGTGCAGGGCGACGTGGTGGCCCGCTCAGGGGCGCTGCCGGTCCCCGTTCTGCCGGACATGAACCTGCGAGCCTTCGCGCGGATGCATCACCACATGATGGCGAAGGAAGGGCATTGGCCGTTCTCCGACCTGCCTCCGCATCCTACTACCGGCCAGCCGGTGGAAGACATCGAGGACTTCGACCCGCTCGAGTGGTATTTCGGTCAGCGGGAACGGGTAGTGGCCGCCGCCACCGTCAGCACTGACGCCGCGGCTGCCTATGCCCGGCGCTGGCATCCCGATCTGGTGGTGCACGATCAGCTGAGCATAGAGGGGCCGTTGGTCGGCAGGGTGCTGGACGTGCCCGCGGTGCTGCATCTCTGGGGCCCGTCCGGCCCGGACGACAAGGTGTCCCGGATCTTCGGCCGAATGTTGCCGGTCGACCACAGCAACGCCTTCGCCCGGTTCGGCGTCGGGGAGATGACCGCGGACATTTACCGGTACGTCATCGACCCCTGCCCGCCAAGCATGGCTCCGCCATTGCAGCAGGAGCGGTTGCGGGTCCGGTACCAGGCCTACAACGGTTGTGCCCAGCTCACCACCGAGCTTCCGGCCCCGCTGCCCGGACGGCCTCGCGTGGTGCTCATCTGGGGCTCCGAAGTGAGTTCGCTGTTCGGTCCGGCGAGCTTCACGGTGCCGAAGATCGTCGACGCGCTCGCTGGCACCGGAGCCGAAGTCGTGCTCGCAGTAGGCGGGCCGGACAGGCAGCGGATCGGTCCGCTGCCTTCCAGCACCCGGCTTGTCGACTACGTTCCGCTGCGGACACTTCTTTCCGGTGCCAGCGCGATCATTCATCACGGCGGTGCCGGATGCGTGATGACCGCAGTGGCCGCCGGGGTACCTCAGCTGGTGCTCTACAACGGGTTCGACCAGGAAATCATGTCGGGCCGGCTGGCAAGAACCGAGGCAGGGATCGCCGTCGCCAACGCCACCGCGACCGTCGAATCGATCCGCTCGGGCTACGCAGCGTTGATGGGCGACCCTGCCGCCACGTCGGCTGCCGTCCGGCTCGCGGCGGAATTGGAGACCAATCCGTCGCATTTCGAGCTGGCGTCGACATTGGAAGGCATTGCCGCCGGCGGCGTCGAGAAATGCGTTGCGGGCTGAGGCATGAAGATCACCGGGAAAGGCTTTCTGCCGGCCAACCTTGCTCCCATCTCCGAGCTGCGCACCGGGACAGTAGTGCTCACGGCCGGGGTGTCGTGGGCCAGCGGCACTTCGGCGTCGGATTTCGCCAGGGAAGCCGAGCTGGTCGAGCGCACTTCGGCGGACTGCACCAGGACCGGCGACCGGCACGTCATCTTCGCGACCGCATCGACCGGCGTGTACGGCCTCCTCGAAGGTCCGGGCAGAGAGGACAGCCCGATCAGCTCCCGCACCCCGTCCGGGGAACACAAGTTCGGCCTCGGACATCTTGTCCGGTGGCCGATTGCCTCATCCTCCGGCTCGGGCCTCTGGGGGACGCTGGCAGCCGGCGCATCAGGTGGTCCCCACCCTCGTACGGCAGATCCGCGCGGGTGCTGTGCGCATCCATCTCGGCGCGGCGCGGGACCTGATCGATGTCGCGGACGTGGTGGGCATCATCGACCTGCTGCTCGGAGCAGAGGCAGCGGGGAGACCGTCAACGTCGCCTCCGGAACGGCAGTGCCGGTCGAGCGCGTCGTCGACCATCTCTGCGACCTGCTGGGGCCGGACTTCACCCGCGACCACTACCCGAGCAAAGGCGGGCACGACATTTCGATCGAGAAGCTGGGAAAACTGGTGCCGGAAATCACCGAAATCGGGTCGGCGAGGCCTGCTGCTGGAGAGCGCTTGATGCCTATGCGGACTCTTGTTCGGAATCGACTATGGACGACTGGGGCGGACAATGAAGATGAACGGATTCCGCAGAATGCGGGCCAGCGCGGCGATTCTGATCGCAGTCGTCGCGACCGTGCCGCTCGCACCGGCCGTTGCCGTGCCGGCAACCGCTGCCGCAGCGACAAGCCGCGCGAAGGTGCTGGAGATCGGCTCGACAGCCGACCAGCTGTCCACTCCGGACTCCGCGCGGACCGGGTTCGCCGCCTTCCGGGCCAGCGCGACCGTCGAAGGCAAGGGCCGGATCGTGCTCGCCAAACTGCGTACGGGGGTGTCCCAGGACGAGTTCCGCAGAACTCTGGTCGACGGCTCTGACCTGAACGCCGTCGCATACTTGCTCGGCGGCGTAGTGATCCACCCGGGCCAGCCCGCGACGTTCACCCAGCGCCTCGAGCCCGGCGAGTACCAGCTTTTCGACGCGTTCTCGCTGCACAGCCCGCAGCCGCAGTGGCACAGCGTGCAGGTAGGGGGTCCGGCCTGCGGAACTGAGCCCGCCGCCGACGTGCACGTCACGTCGCCGTCGATGCCCGGTGCCAGGCCACGCTACTCGGTCGAGGATCCGCTGCTGGCCGACCGGCCGGTCCGGTTCACGAACCTGCTGCCGGGTCAGCGCAACGAGATGCTGTTCGTGCAGCTGAAGCCTGGGGCCACCGAGGCTGATCTGCAGGCGTACTTCGACGCCACGGGAGATTCCCCTCAGCCGCCGCCCAACGGCCCTTTCACCTCGGCCGCGCTGGGTTCGCTGCCGCTTTCCCCCGGCTGCTCCTCGGTGGTCCGGCTTCGCCTGAGCCCCGGATGGATCGACCTGTTCCAGATGCACCACATCGACCGGTCCGCGCACTGGGACGAGGTGTGGCAGGCGATGGACGTGCTCGTCGCCCAGGGCAAGATCCGGTACGTCGGCACGTCGAACTTCGCCGGATGGCACCTGGTCGCTGCCCAGGAAGCCGCCCGCCGCCGCAATTCGCTCGGGATCGTGGCCGAGCAGTGCGTCTATAACTTGGTGGCCAGACATGTGGAACTGGAGCTGCTGCCCGCCGCGGCCGCGTATGGGATCGGCGTGTTCGCCTGGTCGCCGCTGCACGGCGGACTGCTGGGCGGTGTGCTGCGCAAGCTGGCCGAGGGCACGGCGGTGAAGTCCGCGCAAGGCAGGGCGGCAGCGGCCGTGGAAGAGCAACGGCAGGCGATCGCTGAGTTCGAGACCTGCTGCCGCGAGAACGGTGTCGCGCCCGCGGAGGTGGCGTTGTCGTGGGTACTCGGCCGTCCGCACATAACCGGGATTGTGATCGGCCCACGTACGTCGGATCATCTGGCCGGAGCGTTCCGTGCCTGGGAAACGCCGCTGCCTGCCGACGTCGGCAAGATCCTCGAGGAGATCTTTCCGCCGGCGGGGAACGGGAAGCCCGCGCCCGAAGCCTGGGCTCGCTGAGCCGATCCGGGAGGTTGTCATGTTTCAGCACATCAACGAATTCCACGCTTGGTACGAGGAACGGTCCCAGGCCAACGACTACCGGGTGACGCCGAGTCCGCTCACGGATCTGGACGGCTGGCGCATCGAGCCGGGCACTGAGAACATCGTCCACCGCACCGGGAAGTTCTTTTCGGTGCAGGGCTTGCGGATCACCACCGACCACCGGGCGCGACAGCAGTGGTCGCAGCCCATCATCGTGCAGCCCGAGATCGGAGTTCTCGGCATCGTCGTGCGGGCGGTCGACGGTGTTGTGCAATGCCTGATGCAGGCAAAAATGGAGCCGGGCAACATCAATACACTGCAGCTGTCCCCGACGGTACAGGCGACCAAGAGCAACTACACCCGGGTGCACCAGGGCGGATCGGTTCCCTACCTGGAGCACTTCGTCGATCCGCACAACGCGCTGTTCGACGCGCTTCAGTCCGAGCAAGGCTCATGGTTCCTGAACAAGCGCAACCGGAACATGATCGTCGAGGTGACCGAGGACCTGCCACTGCTGGACGATTTCTGTTGGCTGACGCTGAATCAGCTCAACGAGCTGCTCGCGGTGCCGAACCTGGTGAACATGGATTCCCGGACGGTGCTTTCCGGAATGCCATTCGTTCAGGAGTCCTACACCGAGGGCGAGGGGCACTCCGTGCGGCAGGACCCGCTGCACACTTTCGAGAATCTGCTCAGCTGGTTCACCGACGTCAAATCCCGCTACTACCTTGATCGCAGGCTGGTGCCGCTGAACGAGGTGCCCGACTGGCATCTGCTGAGCGGCAGGATCGAGCACGAGAGCGGCCGGTACTTCACCGTGCTCGGCGTCGACATCGAAGCCAGCAACCGGGAGGTGTCCCGGTGGTCGCAGCCGATGCTCCAGCCGGTGGGCCGGGGTGTCATCGCGTTCCTCGGCAAGCACATCAACGACACGTTTCACGTTCTCGTGCACGCTCGCACAGAGGCGGGAACACACGATGTCGTCGAGATGGCGCCGACTGTCAGCTGTATTCCGCGGAACTACGATGGCGTGGCCAGACAACAGTGGCCGCTGTACCTCGACACCGTGCTGGACGCTGACCCGTCGAGCGTGCTGTTCGACGTGGTCCATTCCGAGGAAGGCGGCCGGTTCTATCATGCGGAGGACCGCTACACGGTGATCGACGTCGGCGAGGATTTCGGCATCGACACCCCGCGCGACTACTGCTGGATGACAGTGGAGCAGCTCACCGCCTTTGTGCGGTACGGCAATTACGTGAACGTCGCTGCGCGCTGCCTGCTGAGCTGTCTGCCGGGTGCGTTGTCGAGGCTGGCCGTGGCCAGGGCATGAGGGGGCGGCAGCGATGAAATTCAAGGAACTCGTGGTTTCCGGTGCCGTCCAGTTCATTCCGGACACCCATCCGGACTGCCGGGGGGTGTTCTGTTCGCCCTATCAGGAGCAGGTTTTCCTCGACGCGGTCGGCCGCGAGCTGTTCCCGGTGGCGCAGACCAACCACAGCGTCTCGCGCCGCAACACCGGCCGCGGCATACATTTCACCGTCGTGCCGGACGGAAACGAGAAGTACGTCTATTGTGCCCGGGGGCGGGCCCTGGACATCGTCGTCGACATCAGGGTCGGCTCGCCGACTTTCGGAGCCTGGGACGCTGTTGTGCTGGACGAGGAGAATTCGAACTCAATGTACTTCCCGGTCGGAGTCGGCCACGCGTTCCTGGCGCTGGAGGATGACACGACCATGTCGTACATGCTGTCCGCGCGGTACGACCCGGCGAAGGAACTGGCGATCGCGATCCGCGACCCCGAACTCGGGCTGCCGATCCCCGGCGACATCGAGATGATTTTGTCGGCACGCGACGCCACAGCGCCCACGCTGGCGGAGGCGAAGGCCCGAGGAGTGCTTCCTGCCTACGGAGCGTGCCGCGAGATCGAACGGTCCCGTGGTGGCTCAGTGAGTTTCCGGCAAGATCTTGGGCGTTCCGAAACCGCGCCGACGAGCAAAGGATGAACACGATGGAGGAGAACGGACTGCGGGTCGTCGTGCTCGGCGGCACCGGTGGGGTCGGCCGTCAAGTGTGCGCTGGGTTCGCTGCCGCAGGGCACCAGGTGCTCGCTGTCGCGCGCACAGGCCCGGTGCCGGCGGCCCGGCACGGTTTCGTGGCTCTCGATGTGGCGGGCGCGAATCCGGAACGGATCGCGGGGGTGCTCCTCGGTGCCCGTGCCGACGTCGTCGTGAACGCCACCGGTGGTTGGGGCCGTACCGAAGAAGTGCTGGCCCGAAGCCACGTAGGGCTGGTGCACAACCTGATTGCCGCGCTGGGGCTGCTGCCGAAACCCGTTCGCCTCGTCCATATTGGTTCGATACACGAGTACGGTCCGCTTCCCTGGGGGACCCGGGTGTCCGAATCGTGGGAGCCCGCTCCGGACACAGTGTACGGGAAGACAAAACTCGCCGGCTCGCAGGAGGTGCTCGAGGCCTGCCGGACCGGGATCGTGGACGGCACCGTGCTTCGGGTGGTGAACGTGTACGGCCCGTCGACGACGGCGCAGAGCTTCCTCGGCTCGTTGGTCCAGCGACTTAAGCTGGCCAAGCCAGGCGAGCAGGTCGACGTGACGGTGGCCAAGGCGGCACGGGACTACGTCGACGTCCGCGACGCCGCAGAGGTCGTGGTCCGTGCGGCCGAACGGCCTGCCCCCGGACGAGTGATCAACATCGGCCGCGGCGCTGCGCTTGAGATGAGTCATCTGGTCCGAAGCCTGGTGGACGCGGTCGGCTTCCCGCCGGATCTGGTACGCATGCTGGTACAAGAAGTGGACAGCAAGGGAGGAAACTGGACGGCCGCCGACATCGGTCTTGCCGGCGAACTATTCGGCTGGTCACCCCGATTCGACGTGATGGATTCGCTCCGGGACATGTGGAATTCAGAGGAATCAGCAGTGCTGGCTGTGAGCTGACTGCTATGTAGCCTGGCGTCCGTACGAGCGGTCTGACGTCAGGAAGGGCAGCCCGCGGAAATCTATTCCGCAGTTGCGCTGAATCGAAAACCCACGCCGCGCACCGTGGCGATCCACGATTTTCTGCCGAGCTTTCTTCGCAGACTGTTGATATGGGTGTCGACAGTTCGCGTGGAAACCGGGGCGACAGGTTTGTGACCCCAGACTGATTGCAGGATATTTTCCCGGGAGACTACCTCGTTGGAATGGGAGGCGAGCAACTGGAGGAGATCGAACTCTTTCCGGGTGAGATCGACCTGCTTCTTGGCGACCTGCACCAGGCGGGCGGTGGGGTCGATCCGCAGGTCGCCGCAGTCGATCGGAGTCTTGTCCGCTCGGATCGGGTGGACCCGGCGCATTAGCGCGTTAATGCGCGCCATCAGTTCGATGAGTCCGTAAGGCTTGCCGATGTAGTCGTCGATCCCCGAAGAGTAGCCGAGCACGCGATCGAGTTCGGTCATCCGGTTCGTGATCACGATGATCGGGGCGTTGCTTGTCGCTCGTATCCGGCGGCATAGTTCGATACCGTCGATATCGTGCAGGTCCAACTCGGTAAGAATGAGATTAGCGGCGTGGTGGAATTTCAGTGCGGCGAGTCCGCTGCTCACCTTGTGTACGCTGTGTCCGTGCTTTTCCAGGTGCAATTTTGCTGACTCTGCGGCGGTGGCGTCGTTTTCTACAATCAAAACATTCATAATCTCCCCCCGGTTTTGACTCGAGATTTCCGCCCAGTGATCTTGGCAACATTTTAGCGTATTCGACTATTTCGCGAAAACCAAGTGAGTGTGATATAGGTCACGACTGACCAAGGTCGTTTTCTGGATGTGAATGCGGTATTGCTTTCTTGTGGGCTGGCATCGAGTCGGAGCGGGGTGATGCCGGACGGGTTGATGTCTGCAAGGGGAGGTGAGCGGTCTCTGCGTGGCCTGATATCAGGCGATTAACACGAGCGGACATCGTCGGGCTCGCTGCCGGGCCAGTGAGCCCGTCCGTCGACCGAGGCTGCGTCGTCTTGGATGAAATAGGGGTTTCAGGATGGTTTCAGGTTGCTCGCGGTGTCCGCTGCTGAACCTTATCCAGACCTTTTTCGGAGAAGGTGATCTTCTTCGGTCGAGAATTATCTGAAAATGCGAATCGAGCAAAGGCTGCCGACTAATAGTGAACTGCAGGATGAGCGAGACGGCTGGATCCTGCGTAGGCAGGGCGTGGCGGCAGCGTCAGAACCCTCATCGTCGACTCGGCACTGAACACGCTCGACGACGGTCGAACTCTGCGAACCCAGCAGTCCGGCTGCGTTGACGTCCGGCGAACCCGAAGCGATCTACCAGAGCGCCCGCCTCCTCCATGCAGTGCTGTCGAAGACGAGCCAGAGACCAAGCTTCAACTCGACGAGGATGCCGCGCAACAAGAGGCTGAAGGCTGGTCGTGACACGCACGCTGCCCAGCGGGTTACGGCTGAAGCAGTGAACGAAATACAGAAGACCGACCGTATGACTGCTGGGCACAGGCTCCGAGCAATGCCGGCGGCTGCCGGCGCATCGAACTGCACCCTTCGCACCGCTTTCCTCGGCGCTGTCGGAGTTTCCGAACTCGCCGTCCACGGAGATGGCACGGCGGATCTGATTTCCGCCGACTGACCACGAAGGAGTCGATCAGGCGTCCCGTCACCAGCATCGTCCGGTTCCTGGGCGGGCTGCTCGCCTTGACGGCGATTCTCGCCGGGCCGCCGATCGCCTTCTGGACCTTCCGCGACGTCTTGCTCCCGAGCCGCGTGGACACCTTCGCGGAGGTGGTGGCTGCGCTCCTCGTGCGCGATAGCAGCCAGGTTTTCCTGACCCTGCTTGCGTTCGCTGGGGTCGCCGCGTGGCTACAGCTCGCCGCTGCGGTGTTCGTCGAAGCAGCCGGCCGCCTCCGCGGGCTTCCGGTAGACGGCAATTTCAGGTGTATCTTGTCGTGCAACTAGCGGGCTTCGTGCTGGTCACTTGCCGCGCCGGGTCCTCCAGTGAGTCGACCGGTGCTTCGGCCCGCGTTCACCAGCGATGAAGGCCTCGCTAGCCCTTCTGACGCCGCATCGCGTCTTCGTTCGCGTGGCTCAGCTGTTCTGTCGGTGCTTCAACGTCGGGAGCGTGCTGCCGCGCTTGGCTCACAGCCACCGCGCCTAGGCGGGGTATCCGGCTCCAAACACAGGCAGCCTGGTTCAGGCGCTGATCATTGTCACCAAGCCGGACGTCACGATCAGGCCGACGATGGCTCGGTCGAACACTGTGCGCGGGACGCGGCCGATGAGGCGGCCGCCGAGGAGGTTTCCGGCTAGGGCGGCCAGGACTAGGGGTGGCAGCCAACCCAGGTTGGTGGTGTCGAACTGGCCTGCGGTGACCAGGAGCAGCAGGGACAGGCAGTTGGTCACTACGAAGTAGCCAGCGAGGTCGCCTACGAAGGTTCTTGGCGGGACTTTCGCGGAGGCGAGCAGGACGGCTGGGGGTGCGCCGTTCAGGGAAGTCGTCGTGGAGAGGTAGCCGCCCAGCAGGCCGGCGACGGTTTGCTTTATTGGGGTTGCGGGGTGGGCTTCTTGGGTCGGGCGGAGCAGCAGGCGCAGGCCGGAGAGCACGACGACGGTGCCGGCCAGGATGCGGAGGGCGTGGGGCGGCAGCAGGTGCAGGGTGAGGGCGCCGGCGGCGGCGCCGGGGAGGCTTGCTGCGCCGAGGATTGCTACGCGGCGCCAGGCGATGTGGTCTCGTTCTCGGTGGAGCACCGCTAGCCGGGTGATCATGGTGGTGATCAGGTTGATCACGACTACCTGCGGCAGCGGGAGTCCGATGAGCAGCAGCAGGGGAGTGCCGACCAAGGACGCGCCGAAACCGGTCAGGCCGCCGATGAAGCCGGCGAAGGCGACGGCCAGTGCGCCGAGGATCATGGGGCCGCCTGGGGGTCGCGGTGAGTGGGCGGGGCTGTCGTGTCCGGGAGGGAGGCGGGGTGAGGATCGGGGGACGTTGCTGGGCGAGTGAAGGGGGTTGCCGCAGGGCGGGTGGTTGCGTTGGGGCATAAGGGAAAGCGGTGAGGGGCGCGAGACGCCGTCCCGTGGGTGCCGGGGCGTCGGGGAGAGGTGAGGGGTAAGGATGCGGGGTGAGGGGCGAGGGATGTCGCTTGGCGGGTGTGGGACAGGGTCACGTGACCACCGCTTGGCCTACCAAAGCCAGGGACAGTACGGCGAGGATTCCGAGCACGATCCGGCGGACATCGCCGCGTCCGTGGTGGTACAGCCAGGTTCCGGCGGCGATTCCGGCCAGGGCGATGGGGAGGAAGAGGGCGGTTTGCAGGAGGACGTCGCCGGTGAGCAGGCCGCCGGCGCCGGCGGTGGTGACTGTCATCGAGTCGGCGGCCAGGAAGAACACGACCAGGCTCGCGCGGTTCACTGCCATCGGCAGCGGGGACGCCAGGTACATCAGGACGACTGGCGGGCCGCCCATTCCGCATGCTCCGTTGAGGACGCCGAACGCTGTTCCCATGCCGGCGCACGCGGCGCGGCCGGGCAGGCGTCGGGTTCGGTGGCTGAAAGCCAGGGCTAGCGCGGAGATTCCGACTACCAGTCCGACGGTCAGTCTTGTCGCGCGTTCGGGCAGCGCCGCGAGGAACCAGATGCCGGTCGGCAGTCCGACGAGTGCGCCGGCGAGAAGCCAGCGGATGGACGGGCGGTGGGCGTCGGGCCAAGCCTTCGGCAGCAGGGTCACGCTGGAGGCTATTTCGAGCAGGAGAGTGCTCGGGACGACGGCGGACGGCGGGAGCACCAGGCAGAGGCAGCTCACCCAGACCAAGGACGCGCCGAAGCCGGAGTAGCCGCGGATCAGGCCTCCGGCCAGCAAAGCGGCTACGGCGAAAGCCATCGCCGCCGGGGGCAGCTGCCAGAACGTCATCGGCGGGCCGGGGGAGCGAGGGCACTGGACGGGTGCGGCATCAGACCTCCACGGCGCGGGCGGATCGGTTTACCTTGCGGCACGCCTGGTCGTGGCGGTAGGTCCAGAATCGTGGCATCGCGGGGCGCCAGCGAGTGACGGGCTGGGCTGATCGGGTGAGGGTGGGTCGGGACCAAGCCGCGCGGCCTGGACCCGGCGAGGTCGGGGGAGCTGGTTTGAGCGGGGCAAGGGGAACCGGGTTGAGCGGGGTCAGGCCGCCCGGAACTGGCTTGCCGGGCGGCCCGTGGTCGGTGCGGTCAGAGGTCTGGTTCGGCCGGGGCGCTCGGAATCAGTTCGTCGAACTGGTCGAGGCCCAGGTTTGACCCGGGCGAGGGCCGCCGGAACGGACCTCACCGACCAGGCCAGGGCTTGGTCGGTGAGGTCAGGGGAAGAATGCCCGGAACTAGTTCTCCGGATGCGCTCGGCGACGCCGGGGACCCGTGTTCGAGCCAGCTTTCCGGCGGCCCGTGCCCGGCGAGGCCAGGGGAGCTGGGTTGAGCGGGTGGAGGCCGCCCGGACCTGGCTGGTGCGGTCGGAAGAACCTGGTCCGACCCAGGCGAGAACCGCTGGCTCCCGGACCTGGGACCGCCCGTGACCGACTCCCCGAGTCCGGCAGGCGGCACCAGCCGGGAACCGGCAGACCGAGACGCCCGGCTGGTGCTGGCCGGCTCAGGTGGAAGCCACCCCGGCCTCGCCGCGTGAGGCATCGGTCTCGGCCGTCGCCGCGGGGCCGGCCGGGCGGCGTTTGCGGACCTGGTACGCGATCAGGATCAGCACCAGGGTCACCGCGCTCAGCCAGAACTGCGAGCGGGTCGACGGGAGGAACGCCATGGCCAGAATGACCGCCGCCATCAGGGCGATTGTCGCGTAGCTCAGCCACGGGAAGAGCCACATTTTCAGCGAGAGTGCGCCCGGATCGGTGTTCTGCAGGCGTTTCCGCAGCCGGACCTCGGCCAGGGCGATGGCCAGGTACACGAATAGCGCCACCGCTCCGTAAGAGTTCACCAGGAACTGGAAGATCAGGTTCGGCGAGGTGTAGGCCGCGATGACCGAGACGTAGCCGATGACCGTGCCGGCGATGATGGCCCGGCGGGGGACGCCGCTGCGGGACAGTTTCGTGAACATCTTCGGGGCGTCGCCGTTGCGGGTCAGGGCGAACAGCATCCGCGAGGACGTGTACAGGGCCGAGTTCAGGCAGGAGAGCACGGCCGTCAGGACAATCGCGTTCATGATCGTCGCCACCGCGGGGATGCCCAGGACGTCCAGGACCGCGGCGTACGGACTCACTGCGGTGTCGGGGGCGTTCCAGGCCTTCACCGCGACCACGACGAAGACCGAGCCGACGTAGAACAGCACGACGCGGAACACGATGGAGCGCATGGCTTTCGCGATCGCGCGGCGCGGTTCGGCGGATTCGGCGGCGGCGATGGTGACGATTTCGGCGCCGGTGTAGAAGCCGACGCAGGGGACGACCGCCGCCAGCACCGCGCCGATGCCCATCGGGGCGAAGCCGCCGTGGGAGACCAGATTGCTGACGCCTCCGTGGGAACCGGGCCAGACGCCGAACAGGTACAGGGCTCCGACCACCAGGAACACCAGGATCGCGATGACCTTGATGGAGGAGAACCAGTACTCGAATTCGCCGTAGGACCGCGCCGACACCAGGTTAGTCGCGGTCAGCAGCAGGAGCAGACCCAGGCTCAGCACCCACAGGGGCACATTCGGCAGCCACAGCTGCAGGATCCGGCCGCCGGCCACCGCTTCCACGGCGACCACGATCACGAAGAAGTACCAGTACATCCAGCCGACGGTGAAGCCCGCCCGGTTGCCCATCGCCTCCCTGGCGTACACGTAGAACGAGCCGAGCGCGGGCCGCGCGACGGTCATTTCGGCCAGCATCCGCATGATGAGCACGGTGATCAGGCCGGCGATGAAGAACGAGACCACCGCCGCGGGCCCGGCCGACTGGATGACCACGCCGCTTCCGACGAACAGGCCGGCGCCGATCACGCCGCCCAGTGCGATCAGATTCATGTGGCGTTGCTTGAGGCCCGGTTTGAGACCGCTCTGGGCGGCTGTTTCCGGTGCAGAACCCACGTCTCCTCCTTCCGGCGGCGCCGGGGGACCTCGATGTCCCCGCGCCGACTGCCGCCGCGATGTCGCTGAGAGCTGCTGTGTGGTTCCCGTCACCGTAGGAAGGAACAGGCCCCTCCGCGAGAGCCAGATGCTAGCCATGCTCCGGTACCAGAACGGCCTGATCCCGGACAGCAGGACGGGCGCCGGGCACCCTCGGAACAAAGGGGTACCCAGCGCCCGTCGCGGCTATCCGTCAGGGCTGGATCGCCTTCTCCACGTCGGTGAGCATGCCGTCGACGCCGTGCAGCAGCTCGTCCAGCACGTCCGTGTCGGCCACCAGCGGCGGCGAGATCATCAGCATGGTCGCGCCCCGGTCGTCGCCGCGGAGGATGACTCCGGTGCGGCGGAACGACTCCGGCAGGACCTCGCGCAGGACCGTCAGCGACTCCTGGTCGGTCAGCTCGCGGCCGCCGTCGCGGTCGGCCATCAGCTCGATCGCGTAGAAGAAACCGGTGCCGCGGACGTCCTTGACGCAGCGGTGGGCGTCCTTCAGCGACTCCAGCGCGGCTTGCAGCTTCGGGCCCTCGGAGAGGACGTGCTCGGGCACCTTCTCGTCGCGCATCGCGCTGATGTTGGCGACCGCGATGGCCGTCGACACCGGGTGGCCGCCCCACGTCGCGCCGTGGGTGAAGACGCCGCCCTTCGGGGAGTCGTACAGCTCGGTGACCAGCTGCTCGCGCACGATCACGCCGCCGAGCGGGGCGTAGCCCGAGGTGGAGCCCTTGGCGAAGGTGATCAGGTCCGGTACGACGCCGGTCAGGCCGTGGCCGAAGAAGTGGCCGAGGCGGCCGAACGAGCAGATGACCTCGTCCGACACCAGCAGGATGCCGTACTTGTCGCACAGCGCCCGCAGCGCCGGCCAATAGCCCTCCGGCGGGACCAGCGCGCCCCGGCCGTTCTGGACCGGCTCGGCGAAGACCGCGGCGACCGTCTCCGGGCCTTCCTCGAGGATGACCGCCTCGATGGCGCGGACGCAGTCCAGCTGGTCGGCCGGGCCGCAGTCGCCGGTGAAGCCGAGGGTGTTCGGGACGTGCCGGATGCCCGGCAGCAGCGGGCCGAACGGCTCCTTGATCTTGGGCAGGCCGGTGACCGACAGCGCGCCCATTGTCGTTCCGTGGTAAGCCATTTCGCGGCTGATGATCTTCGTCCGCTCCGGCGCGCCCTGGCTGCGGTGGTACTGCCGGACGAACTTCAGCGCGGTCTCGACCGCTTCCGAACCGGAGTTCACGAAGAACGTGGTGCCGAGGTCGCCGGGGGCGAGGTCGGCGATGATCCGGGCGGCCTCGATCGACGGCGGGTGCGCCGAGCCCCAGTTGCTGGCGTAGGCGAGGGTGCCGACCTGCTCGGCCGCGGCCTTGGCGATGTCCGCGCGGCCGTGGCCCATGTTGACGCAGAACAGCCCGGCGAGACCGTCGAGGTGGCGGCGGCCCTCGGTGTCGATCAGGTAGCTGCCCTCGCCGCGGACGAACACCGGGAATTCGCTTTGCCAGGTGTCCTTGCGCGTGAAGTGCGGCCCGAGGTGTCGGCGGGCAGTGGCCCGCAGCTCCGTGACGTTCACCTGGCGACCTCCTGTGTGTGCGAGAACGGGAATGTGTCGACGATCGCAATCTTTCTGGTCCACGCCCAGAGCCAGAAAGAGGCGGATCACTAGTGCCAGATCCGGTGTCCGGACGCGAAAAACCGGCCGGGCGCAAGGCCCGGCCGGCTCAACTGTTCGCGAAGCGGGGGATTACACGTAGTCCTGGTACTTCTCCAGGAACCGCACCGGCTTCGACAGGGCGTCGCGGCGGAACGGGTCGCCCAGTTCGCGGGTGCACATGATCTCGATGACCGTGGTGCGGCCTTCGTTCATCTGCGCGTCCACGGCCTTCCGCAGCGCCGGGCCGACGTCCTCGAGCTTGTCCACGACGATGCCGTCCGCGCCCATCGCCTGCGCGATCCCGGCGAAGCTCTCGCTTTCCAGTTCTCCGGCGACGAACCGGCGGTCGTAGAAGTCGACCTGGTTCTTCTTTTCCGCGCCCCACTGGCGGTTGTGGAACACGACGGCGGTGACCGGGATGTCGTGCCGCACCGCGGTCATGACCTCGCCCATGCTCATGCCCCACGCGCCGTCGCCGGCGTACGCGATCGCCGGGCGGTCCATCGCGGCGGCCTTGGCGCCGATGATGGTCGGCAGCGCGTAACCGCAGTTGCCGAAGGACATCGGCGCGAAGAACGACCGCGGCTCCTCGAACCGCAGGTAGCTGTGCGCGACCGAGTTGATGTTGCCGATGTCGGTGGACACCATCACCCGCGCGGGCATGGCCTTCTCCAGTTCGCGCAGGACCTGGCGCGGGTGCAGCCAGTTGCCCTCCTCGCCCTCCTGCTCGGCGATCATGTCGAGGGAGTACGGGTCCTTCTCGTGGGTCCACTCGGTGAGTTCTTCTTCCCACGCGTCCTTCTCGGCCTTGATCCGCCCGGCGCGTTCGTCGCGGGTGGCGTCGCTGGCGAGGGTGCGGTCGGCGAGGCGCTCGGTCAGCGCGGCGGCGGCGGCCTTCGCGTCGCCGCAGATGCCGACGGTGATCTTCTTGACCAGGCCGAGCATCTTGTGGTCGGCGTCGATCTGGATGATCTTCGCGTTCTTGGGCCAGTAGTCCATGCCGTGCTGGGGCAGGGTGCCGAACGGGCCGAGCCGGGTGCCGAGCGCGATCACCACGTCCGCCTGCGAGATCAGCTTCATCGCGGCCTTGGAGCCCTGGTAGCCGAGCGGGCCGCACCACTGCGGGTGGCTGGCCGGGAAGCTGTCGTTGTGCTGGTAGCTGTTGACGACCGGCGCGCCGAGGCGCTCGGCGAGCGCCTTGCACTCCTCGACGCCGTCGGACATCACGACGCCGCCGCCGGAGATGATGACCGGGAATTCCGCGGTGGCCAGCAGTTCGGCGGCCTGCGCGAGGGTCCGGTCGCCGCCGGGGCCGCGGTCGAGGCGCTGCGGTTCCGGGATCTCGGTTTCGATCTCGCCGTAGAAGTAGTCGCGCGGGATGTTCAGCTGGGTCGGGCCGAGTTCCGCGTGCGCCCGGTCGAAGGCCCGCGCGGTGTACTCGGCCATCCGCTTCGGGTTGTTGACGTGCGCCTGGTACTTGGTGAACTCCTGGAACATCGGCAGCTGGTTGGCTTCCTGGAAGCCGCCGAGGCCGGTGCCCATCGTGCCCGCTTCCGGCGTGATCATCACGACCGGGCTGTGCGCCCAGAACGCCGCCGCGATCGCGGTGACGCAGTTGCTGATGCCGGGGCCGTTCTGCCCGATGACCACGCCGTGCCGTCCGCTGACCCGGGCGTAGCCGTCGGCCATGTGCGCGGCGCCCTGTTCGTGGACTACCGGGACGAGCCGGATGCCGGCCGGCGCGAAGATGTCCATCGCGTCCATGAACGCCGAGCCCATGATGCCGAAGATGTCGGTGACGCCGTTGGCCACCATCGTCTCGACGAAGGCCTCCGACGGGGTCATCTTCGCCGGCCCGCTGACGACGGTGCGGCCGTCGCCCGTCTTCCTCTCCGCCATGGTTGAACTCCTTCGACGCTGAAAGTCTTGGTTTTCGGTACGTGAGGTTCGTGAAAGCTGAACGCGATGGACGATAGGACGCCGCGCGCGGGAGGTCAACCGGCAGTTGATGGAAAACGAGACAGGATGTGCTAGTTTTCGGAACGTGAGTGAGTTGCGGAAGACCAGCGCCGTGGAACTCGTGCGCGAGCCGGACGGCGCGGGCCTCGACGGAGACACCCCGACCATGCGGCTGTTCGCGCTGCTCGAGCTGATCGCGGCGAAGGACCAGCTGGTGACGCTGCAGGGCCTGGTCGAGGAGACCGGCCTGCCGAAGCCGACGCTGCACCGGATGCTGCAGCAGCTGGAGGGCGCGGGGCTGCTCGTGCGCCAGGCCGACGGGCGGCATTACGGCACCGGCGACCGGTTGCGCCGCCTCGCGGAAAACCTGCTGCTCAACGCCACGCATCACGGCGCGCGGCGCGCGGTGCTCAATCACCTGGTCGACGAGCTGGGCGAGAGCTGCAACATCACCGCGCTGTCCGGCAGCGAGATCGTCTACCTCGACCGCGTCGAAACGCCCGAGCCGCTGCGGTTCTACCTGCGGCCCGGTTCGCGCGTGCCGATCCACTGCTCGGCCAGCGGCAAGATCATCCTGTCCCAGATGAGCCCGGCGCAGCGGCGCAAGCTCCTGGCGCACGCTCCGCTCAAGCAGTACACGGCCAAGACCGTCACCGATCTCGACGCGCTGGAGGAGGAGTTCGCCCGCATCCGGCGCGACGGTTTCGCCCTCGACGACGAGGAATTCCTGCCCGGGCTCGTGTGCGTGGCGGTTTTGGTGCCCAGCCGGACCGGACGGTCCAACCTGGCGGTGGCGGTGCAGGCTCCGGTCATGCGGCTCACCGCCGACAAGGCTTTGCAGGCGCTTCCCGCGTTGCAGCGGGCCGCCGAAGCGATCAAGGAGGTCGAGGCCGAGGGGTCGGCCGACGACGCCGACAGCATCCCGTCCTGACGGAGGTCCCCCGATGAACCCGTTGAGCGGCAACGGTCCCACCGGCCCTGACGCCCGGATCGCCGTGCGCGACGCGTTCGGCCTCGACTCGTCCATGACAGTCCCGTGCTTTTCCGAACCCGACGAGCACGTGCCCGAGGTCGATCCGGCCTACCGCTTCAACCCGGACGTGACGCTCGCGTTGCTGGCCGGGTTCGCGCACAACCGGCGCGTGCTCGTGCAGGGATTGCACGGCACCGGCAAGTCCACGCACGTCGAACAGGTCGCGGCGCGGCTGAATTGGCCGTGCCTGCGGGTGAATCTCGACGGGCACATCAGCCGACTCGACCTTGTCGGCAAGGACGCGGTGGTGCTGCGCGAAGGCAAGCAGGTCACCGAATTCCGGGAGGGAATCCTGCCGTGGTCGCTGCGGCGGCCGACGGCGCTGATCCTCGACGAGTACGACGCGGGGCGGCCGGACGTCATGTTCGTCATCCAGCGGCTGCTCGAACGGGACGGCAAATTCACCCTGATCGACAGCAACACCGTGCTGCGCCCGCATCCGGGTTTCCGGCTTTTCGCCACCGCCAACACGGTGGGGCTGGGCAATCTCAACGGGCTTTACCACGGCGTGCAGCGGCTCAACCACGCGCAGATCGACCGGTGGAACATCGTCGCCGCGCTGGATTATCTGGCCCCTGAAGAAGAAGCCGCGATCGTGCGGGCGCGCGTGCCGGGACTGTCCGTGTCTTTGATCGAGGCGATGGTGGCGGTCGCCGGGCTGACCCGCGAAGGGTTCCGGGCGGGTGATCTGTCGGCGCTGATGTCGCCGCGCACGGTCATCACGTGGGCGGAGAACTGCGAGATCTTCACGGATCCGGCGCTCGCGTTTCGGTTGACGTTCCTGAACAAATGCGACGAGGCCGAACGCCCGGTCGTCGCCGAGTACTTCCAGCGGTGCTTCGACCAGGAGCTGGCCGCGGCGTGAGCACGCCCGAGACCCGGCGGCGCCAGCAGGTCGAGGAGCTGTCCGCGGCGGCGATCCGGGCGGTCAGCGGGGTGCCGGACGCGCATTTCCGGGGCGGGCGCTTGCACCGCGGCACCCGCCCGGTGCCGATGCCCGCGCCGCATCTGCTGGCCGACGACGAGGATCTGCAGTCGTTCCGCGGCGCGGCGGACGGGATGGCGTTGCACCTGAGCCGGTCCGATCGGGCGCTGCACAGGCGATTGCGGCCCGACGGCGGCGTCGAGCGGCTGCTGTTCGAGCTGCTGGAGCAGTTCCGGGTCGAGTCTTTGGTTCCGGCCGGTTTTCCTGGTATCACGGCGAATGTGCGGCGGCGGCACGAACGCTGGTCGCTGTCGGCGCACCACAGTGGACTGACCGAGACGGCGCGCGGTGTGCTGATTTACACCGTCGCGCAGGTTGCGCGGGCTCGGATCACTGGCGAGCCGGTCGTGGAAGAGACTGAGGACCTGATCGAGGTGACTCGGGCGGCGATCGCGCCGATGCTGGGTACGCAGTTAGCCGGGCTTCGGCGGCATCGCGCTGATCAGGCTGCGTTTGCCGAGCATGCGCGGGCGCTGGCCGAAGCGGTCGCGGCGTTGCTGGAGCCGGAGAAGTCCGAAGAGGATGAGGACGAAGCGGAAGCTGCGGCGTACGCGTTGCTGCTGGATTTCGACGACGAAACCGGCAGCGAGGAAGGCGGTATCGCGGGCCTCGGTGACCACAAAGGACCGGTGGCGGCCGGGCAGTATCGTGTCTTCACCACCGCGTACGACCGTGAGGACCGGGCGGGACCGTTAGTGCGGCCGGAATTGCTGCGGGAGCTACGAGAAAGGCTTGATACGCGGGTCGCGAAGCAGGGCGTCAACGTGGCTCGGCTCGCGCGGGAACTCACCGCGGTGCTCGCTGAGCCGGAGCGGTCCGGGTGGGACGGCGCGCAGGAGGAAGGCCAGATCGACGGCCGTGCCCTCGCGCGGCTGATCGCGACGCCCGCCGACCATCGCGTGTTCCGGATCGAGCGGACGGAGCCGGTCGCGGACGTGCTGGTGACGTTCCTGATCGACTGCTCGGGGTCGATGAAGGCGCACCGGGAAACCGTTGCGGTGCTTGTCGATCTTTTCGCTCGCGCGCTCGATCTCGCCGGTTCCAGCTGCGAGATTCTCGGCTTCACCACGGGTGCTTGGCACGGCGGACGCGCGCGGCGGGATTGGATGCGCGCCGGGCGGCCGAAACACCCGGGACGGCTGAATGAGCGTCGGCATCTGGTGTTCAAGGACGCTGCGACACCGTGGCGGCGCGCTCGTAGGGACGTCGCGGCGTTGCTCAAAGCCGATCTGTTCCGCGAGGGCATCGACGGCGAGGCACTGACGTGGGCGGCTGAACGAGCGCGGGCGTGCGAGGGTCGGCGGCGGCTGGTTTTCGTGTTGTCGGACGGAAGCCCGATGGACGGCGCGACCGTGCTAGCCAACGAGGAGCGCTATCTCGATCGCCATCTCGTGCAGGTGGCCGACGGGCTGGAGCGGAGCGAGACGGAGGTGTACGGCATCGGGGTCGGGCTGGATCTCAGTGCGTATTACCGCCGCAGCGTGGCGCTGGACGCCGCGGAAGGCACGGGGTTCCGTGCCTTCCGCGAGATCCTCGATCTGATGGCGCGCCGCTAGCCCGCTGGTTGCGCGACCGGCGAGACCGCGGCGGGTTCGTTGCGCTCCAAGGCGATCGGTGAGCGTCGCTTGCCGGGAGCGAGGAGGCTCCAGCCGAAGACGATCACCATGTTGACGCCCATCGATACCAGACCGGTGTTGAGGCCGCCGAGTGTCACGCCAGTCGCGTACAGGACGACCGCGGTCACCACGCCGACCACCATGCCGGTCGCGATCGCGGCGGTGCGCACTCGGCGCGCGAACAGGATCGCCAGCCAGCCCGGCACCACCTGGGCCAGCAGGTTGTAGGTCAGGTTCAGCACGGTGAGCATGAGCGTCGAGGCGGTCAGCGTGAGCACGGCGGCGAGCACCAGGAACACCGCCACCGCCACGACCGTCCAGCGCCGTTGTGCCGCGGGCCGGACATTCGGGGCCAGGTTGCGGCTGACCATGCCGCCGATCGCCAATGCCGTCGCGGACAGCACCAGCACGCCGGACAATGCGGCGCCGGCGGCTACCAAGCCCAGAACCGGTTCCGGCAGAAGGCCTTTCGCGGTCACCATGAAGACGGTGTTCGGATTCTTGAGGCCGGGGTGCTGCTTGAGCCCGTAGTAGGCGGCGAAGACGAGGAACGGGTAGATCAGCATGTACAGCGGCATCCACACCGTCGAACTCTTCACCGTCCGCTCCGAACGTGCCGGGAACACGTACGCGCCGCCGAAACCGAGGTAGAAGACCACGCTCTGGAACAGGATCGTGGTCATCGCGAACCAGAGGTCCTGGCCGCCCATCGTGGTTTGCGCCCTGGCCAGCGCCTCCGGGCCGGTCACCCCGGACGTGCCGCCGGCGACCAGCACCGCGGCGAGGCCGACGAGCACCACGCCGAGCAGCATGAACGCGTCTTTGAGGATCGACACGAACGCGGGGGAGCGGATGCCGGACACGGCGATGTAGGCGAACGCGATGACCCCGGCCAGCAGGACGCACTGCACGGGCGTGAGTTTCAGCCCGAGGTTGCTCAGCACCACCTGCAGGCCGATGAACTGGTACTGGCCCCACGGCACGAGCGCGATCAGCATCGTCACGCAGGTGATCAGCTCCAGGGTCCGGCTGCCGTAGTGGCGGCCGAAGACGTCCGGGACGGTCATCGCGTCGTGTTTGCGCGCCGCGCGCCAGACCAGCGGGGCGAGGAAGTAGCCCAGCGAATAGGCGAGCAGGATGTAGCCGAGGAACCAGATTCCGTAACTCGCGCCGTGGGCGTAGATCCCGCTCGGGAAGCCGATCATCGTCCCGATGCTGTACACCTCGCCGACCGCCAGGAAGTACAGCAGCCACGGCGGGAACGAGCGGCCGCCGACCAGGAATTCGGAGATCCCGCCGCCGCGAGACGATCGCCCCGCCCAGAGCGCGAGCAGGATCGACAGTCCCATGACGACGGCGACAATGAGAATCAGCATTACTGGTCCTCCTTCGCCGCGGGCTTGTCGGCCGGGTAGTGCTGACGGTCGAAGAACCGCCAGCTGATCCAGAGGCACAGGGTGGTCAGCGGGAAGCAGAGGAACATCCAGAAGAACACCAGCGGAAACCCGGCGACAGTCGCGGGCGAGCCCGCCACCAGCGGGATTCCGCCGAGGATCGCGACCGCGGGGACGCCGAGCCCGATGCACAGGCTCGGCCAGCTGCGGATCATCGGACACCTCCCGCCGGGATCGGATCGCGTTGCCAGACCAGGCGTCCGCCGATCACCGTGGCGTCGACGGTCAGGTCGCGGATCCGGCTCGGGTCCACTGTGGTCGGATCCTCGGACAGCACGATGAGGTCCGCGAGCTTGCCGATTTCGAGGCTGCCCTTGAGCTCTTCCTCGCCAGCGAGGTAGGCCGCGTCGATGGTGTAGCCGCGCAGGGCGGCTTCGACGTCGATCGCCTGCTCCGGGCCCAGCAACTGGCCGCTGCTGGTTTGGCGGGCGACGGCGCACCAGATGCCTTCCAGTGGCGGCACCGGGGTGACCGGGGTGTCGGAGTGGAGTCCGAAGTGGATTCCGCGGGAGCGTGCCGAGGCGAGCGGGCTGATCCGGCGGGCGCGTTCCGGGCCGAGGAACACGTCGCGGTGCCGGTCGCCCCAGTAGTAGACATGCTTGATGAAGAACGACGCGGCGATGCCGTTTTGGGCCATCCGGTCGAGCTGGTCTTCGCGGGCGGTTTGACAGTGTTCGATGCGGTGGCGGCGGCCGGTGCCTTCGGGTGCGCCTAGGCGGGCGTAGCCGTCGATGATGGCGTCGATCGCCGCGTCGCCGTTGCCGTGCACGGCGACCTGCCAGCCCGCGGCGTCGAGCGCGGCGATGCGGCGGGACAGGTCGTCCGGTTCGAGCAGCATCATGCCGTGGTCGTCGGGGGCGCAGGTGTAGCCCTCGGCCAGGCAGCCGGTGCGGCCTTGGATCGAGCCGTCCGCGACGATTTTGATGCCGTTCATGGTGAATCCGTCCGGATTGGACAGATCGGGCGACTCCGGGGTGCCTTCGGCGAGGCCGGGCAGCAGGGTGTGGAAGAGGTAGCCGTGGATGCGGGTGTGCAGTTTTCCGGCTCGGGTCAGCATCCGGTACGCGGCGAGTTCCTGTTCGCCGCCGATCAGGCCGATTCCGGTGTCGTGCACGGAAGTGACGCCGTTGCGCAGGTATTCGGCGTCGGCCAGTCGGAGTGCTTCGGCCAGTTCGTCGGGGCCTTGCGAGGGCATCGCGGAGTTGACGAGGAACGCCGCCGTCTCGATGAGGAGGCCGGTCGGTTCGCCGCGTTCGTCGCGGGCGATCACCCCGCCGGGCGGATCGGGAGTGGCCGCGGTGATGCCGACGGCTCGCAGCGCGGCGGAATTCGCCACGGAGAAGTGGCCGGTCACGTGGGTGAGCAGGACCGGGTTGCGTGGTGAAGCCGAGTCCAGGTCGTGCCGGGTGGGGTGCCGGTTGTCGGCGAGAAGCGTGTCGTCGTAACGGAAACCCTTGATCCATTCGCCGGGGCCGAAGTCGCGCGCCGCCTGCCGGACGCGGTCGGCGATGTCGCTGATCCGGTCGTTGGGCGGGCTGCCGGCGTCGACCGGGGCGGCCAGCGTCATGCCGAAGAACGACGGATGGTTGTGCGACTCCACGAAACCCGGGACGACCGTGCGTCCGGCCAGGTCGAGCACTGTCGTCTCGGGACCGGCGAGGGCGGCGATCGAGCGGTCGTCGCCGATTTCGGTGATCCGGCCGTCGCGGGCGGCGAGCGCGGACGCCCGCGTCCCGCCTCGGTCCAGGGTCAGCACCGTGCCCCCGAGCACCACCAGGTCGGGAGCCGGACGAGCGGATACAGCGGGTTCGCCCACGATGGGACCTCCTTGTCCACGTGTCCTGCCCCCAAGACAGTGCCGGGGGAGCTGGCCCGCGAACAGGTCCAGAAAGCTGCCCGCGCGTGGGTCCAGACGGCGCGGCTGCCGGCGGCCTCAGCGCCGACCGTCTACAAAGGACGCCAACCTTGGCGAAATGCCCGATTGGCTCCTAGGGGGCGTTTCTGCGAGTACGTGAGGGGAACCTTGACGGACTCTGATTCCCTGAGGGTGGCCCTCACGGACGATCCACCCCGCTCCCGACACCCGCGTCGGCCCCGGCGAGAGGCAGCCCGGCCCGCCAGTCGCTTCGGCATGGGCGGGCACGCCCCGACCGCGCCTGTAAGGGCATCAGGATTCCCCTCGCGTACCCCCGGCTGCCGGGGCGGGTCAGCTGTCCAATAGCTCCCGGCAGAGGTCGCCGAGCAGCCGGATCCCGGGGTCGATCGCCGACGGCGGGGTGGCGGAGAAGCCGATGCGGAAGTGGTTGCGCGGCGGGTCCTCGCCGAGGAAGAAGATGTCGCCGGGTTCGATGAGGATGCCCAGTTCTTCCGCGCGTTCCACCAGGAGGCGGCAGTCCAGTTCGGACGGTCCGGTCATCCAGAGGCTGACTCCGCCGGGCGGGTACGGACCCTGCGCCCACGGCAGGTATTCGGTGACCGCGGCGGTGGTGGCGGTCCATTTGCGCATCAGTTTCGTGCGGTAGCGGCGCAGGGAACGGTGGTACTCGCCGCTTTCGATGAGCAGCGCCAGCGCCCGCTGCAGCTGGCCGGGCGGGTGGCGCAGGACGTACCGGCGGGCCTCGCGCAGCGCGCGCACCAGCTCACGGGGGCCGACTAGGTAGCCGAGGCGGAGGCCGGGGGAGAGGAACTTCGAGAAGGTGCCGAGGTAGACCGCGTCGCCGGTGTTGTCGAGCGCCTTCAACGCCGGGGTGGGGCTGCCTTGGTAGCGGAATTCGCTGTCGTAGTCGTCTTCTACGACGACCGTGCCCGACGCGGCGGCTTGCGCGAGGAGTTGGCGGCGGCGGCCGATGCTGAGCGTCGCGTTGGTCGGGTGCTGGTGGCTCGGGGTGAGGTAGAGAAGGTCGACCCCGTCGAGGGACTCCGGTGGTTGGAGGCCTCGGGAGTCGACGTCGATTCCGGTCACGCGGGCGCCGGTGCGGAGGAAGATGTGCCGGGCGTCGAGGTAGCCGGGGTTTTCGATGGCTACGACCTGGTCCGGGCCGAGCAGCACGCGGCCGAGCAGGTCGAGGCCCTGCTGCGAGCCGACGGTGATCAGGACTTCGTCGGGGTCGGCCTCGATGCCTCTCGTGGTCAGCAGCTGGCGGCACACCATCTCGACCAGCATCGGATCGTCGGAGCCGACGCTGTCCTGCAGGCTGTGGAAGACGTGCGGCCGGTACAGGGCGTCGCGCAGGCAACGCGTCCAGGACCGGGCCGGGAACGCGGTGATGTCGACCTGCCCGGCGAGGAACGGGTACGGGTAGCTCGCCCAGTCGGTGCGCTTCTCGATGTGGGCGACGTCGGCGTCCGGGAACCGGCGCACCCGGGCGGCCCAGTCGATGCGCGATTCGGTGTCCCGTTCCTCCACCGCGCAGTGCGGGCGCATCTCGCCGTTGACGAACAGTCCGCTGCGCTCGCGGCTTTCCACGTAGCCCTCGGCGACGAGCTCCTGGTAGGCGAGGTTGATCGTGTTCCGGGAAACGCCCAGTTCGACGGCCAGTTCCCGCGAGCTCGGCAGCCGGCGGGCCGGGTCGAACGTGCCGATGGCGATCCCGTGCTCGATCGCCCGCCGGACCTGGCGGTACAGCGGTTCGTCCGATGAGCGGTCGATCTCGATCAACGTGCGTGGCAAGTGCGCTCTCCCAAGTGGCCGGCGTGGAGCGGGGTGGGCTGAAACGTAACTCGCAGTGGCCGGTTTTCCCACCCCGCGCCACGCCGACGGGGCTCAGGCCAGCGCGTCGGCGACGTCGGTGACGGGCAGGCCGTGCGCGAGCGCGACCGGCTCGTAGGTCAGCGCCCCGGCCACGGTGTTCACGCCGCCGCGGAGCTCGGGCGTGTCCTGCACCGCGGTGCGGAGGCCCTTGTTCGCGATCTCCAGCGCGTAGGGGAGCGTGACGTTGGTGAGCGCGTGCGTGGAGGTGTGCGGGACCGCGCCCGGCATGTTGGCCACGCAGTAGAACACCGATTCGTGGACCCGGAAGGTCGGGTCGGCGTGGGTCGTCGGGCGCGAGTCCTCGAAGCAGCCGCCCTGGTCGATGGAGATGTCCACCAGCACGCTGCCCGGCTTCATCCGGGAGACCGTCTCGTTGGACACCAGGCTCGGGGCCTTCGCGCCCGGGACGAGCACCGCGCCGATCACCAGGTCGGCTTCCAGTACCGCCTGCTCGATCGCGTACGAGTTCGCGGCGGCGGTGCGGATGCGGCCCTGGTACATCCGGTCGGCGGCGCGCAGCTTGTCGACGTTCTTGTCGAACAGCACGACGTCGCCCCAGGTCCCGGCCGCGACGGCGACCGCGTTCATCCCGGCGACGCCCGCGCCCAGCACGACCACGCGGGCCGGCGGAACCCCGGAGACGCCGCCGATCAGCACGCCGCGCCCGCCGTTCACGCGCATCAGCGTCTGCGCGCCGACCTGCGGAGCCAGCCGTCCGGCGACCTCGCTCATCGGGAACAGCAGCGGAAGGGAGCCGTTCGGCAGCTGGACCGTCTCGTACGCCACGGACGTGGTGCCCGCGTCGAGCAGGGCTTTGGTGCAGGGCTCGCTCGCGGCGAGGTGCAGGTAGGTGAAGAGCAGCTGGTCGGAACGCAGCCGGTGGTACTCCTCGGCGACCGGCTCCTTGACCTTCAGCACCATGTCCGCGGTGCCCCACACGTCGTCCGCGTGGTCGAGCAGCTTCGCGCCGGCGGCCGTGTAGTCCTCGTCGCGGATCGACGAGCCCTCGCCCGCGCCGCGCTCCACGAAGACCTCGTGGCCGGCCGAGGTGAACTCGTGTACTCCGGCAGGCGTCGCCGCCACCCGGTATTCGTGGTTCTTGACCTCGCGAGGCACACCGATCTTCATCGCCTGCTCCCATCTGCCGTGTGTGGTCCGACCGAGAGTGCGGGACGGCTGGCCACCGCGAAAGTGCCAGAAACCGCTCGGTCGACGGGTCCAGCCGCCGGGCCTTCTGGACCCCTCATCGGGGACTGTTCTGGCTCTGTCGCTTGGGGCCAGGGGCCGAGATCCTGCTCGGGGAGCACTGCCGTCCGCGAGGGAGTTTGCGAGATGACCATGGCCCCTCTGGCCGAGACCTGGCGGGAACGCGTCGGCGACGCCCGCCCGCGGATCGCGCTTGCCGACGGCGCCGATCCGCGTGCCGTCACGGCGGCTGCGCGTCTGGTTGACCGCGGCGAGATCGAACCGGTGCTGGTAGGGCCTTCGGCGGAGGTCGCTGCTGTCGCGGCGGAGCTTCGGGTGGTTGTTCCGCCTTTGCTGGACACCGCTGAGCTGGCTGCCGACAAGGCTGTCCTCGCGCGGCTGGCTACGGCGTTTCCGGACCGGGTCGAGACGGTTCGCAATGATCCTGTTGCCCTCTCGGCTGCGCTTCTCGCGTTGGGCCGGGTGGACGCGTGCCTCGCTGGCGCGACGCGGCCGACGTCCGATGTGCTCCGGGCTGGGCTGCGGATCGTCGGCCTTGCTGCCGGGGTGCGGACTTTGAGCAGTTGCTTCCTGATGCTGTTGCAGGACGGCCGGTCGCTCACTTTTGCTGACTGTGCCGTGGTTCCGGAGCCGGACGCGGATGCGCTGGCGGACATCGCGGTCGGCGCGGCGACGACGCACCGCGCTTTGACCGGAACTGTGCCGGTTGTGGCGATGCTGTCGTTCAGCACGCAAGGCAGCGCTAAGCATTCGGCGGTGGACAAGGTTCGTCAGGCCACTTCGCTGGTGCGGGAACGGCTGCCCGGGGTGGACGTGGATGGCGAATTGCAATTCGATGCCGCTGTGGTGGATGCGGTCGGGGTGGCCAAGGCACCGCGGTCGACCGTGGCTGGGCGGGCGAATGTGTTGGTGTTCCCCAACCTTGACGCGGGGAACATCGCTTACAAGATCGCCGAACGGCTCGGCGGCGCGACTGCGCTGGGTCCGATTCTGCAAGGCGTGGCAGCGCCGCTGCACGACCTTTCGCGCGGCTGCAGCGCCGCCGACATCGAGACGATGGCCCTGATCAGCGCGGTGCACGCGGTGACCGGGCGGGAAGTGGAGGGGGTCCGATGACGCGAGGGGTGGAGCTGGTCGTGCTGGACATGGCCGGCACGACGGTTCGGGACGACGGCGCTGTCGAGGCTGCTTTTGCCGCCGCGCTGGAGGCCGTCGGGGTTCCCGCGGACTCGCCGGAGCGGGAAGACGTGGATGCCTACGTTCGCGACACTATGGGGCAGTCGAAGATCGAGGTCTTCCGGGCGTTGTTCCCTGCTGCGGGGGTTGCGGAGAAGGCTAATCAGGTTTTCGAGCGCGCTTTTGCCTCGCAGGCGGTCGAGGTTGCTACGCCGCTTCCTGGTGCGGAGGAAGCGATTGACAAGTTGCGGGCGCAGGGGCGCCGGGTGTGCCTGAGCACGGGATTCTCGGCTGTGACGCGCGATGCCTTGCTGCGGCGGCTCGGGTGGACGGAGCTGGCGGATCTGGTGGTGTGCCCGGCGGATGCTGGCGGGCGGGGCCGTCCGTTCCCGGACATGGTGCTGACCGCGGTGCTGCGGTTGGGGATCACGGATGTTCGCGCGGTGGCGGTGGCGGGGGACACCGGGTTCGACATGCTGACCGGCCGTCGCGCGGGCGCGTCGGTGGCGGCGGGGGTGTTGACGGGGGCGCACGACGAGGCGACGTTGCGGGCGCACGGGGCTACGCATGTGCTGGGGTCGGTGGCTGAGTTGCCGGCGGTTCTTGAGGGCTAGCTGCTTGAGGCGTCGCTGCAGTCAGGCGGGCGGCGCGACCGCGGCGGCGATCAGCGCCCGGGCCGCGATCTCGATCCGTTCGTCGTCCCCCGTGACGATCCGGTCCAGGCACAGCCCCCGCAGGCCTGAGATCAGCAGGCTTGCCCGCGCTCCTGCCTCGGTTTCGGTGTAGCCCAGGCCGCGGTACACCGGCAGCAGCGGATCCACCATCGCGGTGATCGTTTCCCTGGCGACTTCCAGGTACCGCTCCGGTTGCGTCGGGGCCAGCGCCAGCACCTGGAACAGGATGTGGATCGGCCGTTGCTGGCGGCCTCGGGTGATCGCTTTCCACAGGGCGAGCGCCGCGGCGGCGAGGGATTCCTCGTCGTGCACGGAGCGGAAAAGCTCGGTGACGTCCGGGCGGCTCGCGGCGATCGCTTCGGTGATCAGGTTTTCCCGGCTGCCGAAGTAGTACAGCAGCATCCGCTTGCTCGTCCCCAGCGCTTCGCCCATCGGCGCGAGCGACAGGTCCGCGATGCCGTGCGTCGCGAGGTAGCCCACGGCTTGCTGCAGCAGTTCGGCGCGGCGGCCGGTTCCGGAATCCACCCCTTGACTGTACCGATCGGTACGTCGTACCGTCCATTCATGTACCGATCGGTACATGGCGGAGGAGGGTCGATGGCGGGCAAAGCACTCTCGGTGGCGATCGTCGGCGGCGGGATCGGCGGGCTCACGCTCGCGTTGCGGCAGCGCGGGATCGGGGCGGAGGTGTACGAGCGCTCTGCCGAACTGCGGGAGGTCGGGGCGGCGGTGGCGTTGGCTGCCAACGGGTCCCGGGTGATGCAGCGGCTGGGGCTGCGGGACGAGCTGGCGGCGTGTTCCGCAGTGCCGACGGAGCTGGTTTACCGGCATTGGCGGGGCGGGCAGCGCGTGGTGGCGTTTCCGATCGGGGACGCCTACGAGAAACGGTTCGGCGGGCCGTATTTCGGGGTGCATCGGGCGGATTTGCAGCGGATCCTGGCGGACGCGTGGGGCAAGGTCCATCTTGGCCGGCAGGTGACCGAGGTGGTCGCGGAGGGGTCGAGGTATCGGCTCGAATTCGCCGACGGGACAAGCGAAATCGCTGATGTGGTGGTGGGTGCGGACGGGGTGCATTCGACGGTTCGCGCGTGGGTGGACGGCGCGTCGCTTGCCCGGTACTCGGGTTCGAGCGGGTTTCGCGGGCTGGTGCCGGTATCGCGGGTGCCGTCGTTGCCGGACGCGGGGGCGATGCAGTTCTGGATGGGGCCGGGCGGGCATCTGCTGCATTACGCGATCGGCGACGGGTCGGTGGTGAATTTCCTTGCGGTGCTGGACGAACCGGCCGAGTGGGCGGGCGCGTCGTGGACCGAGGACATTCCCCGGGAGCGGATCGAGGCGGCGTTCGAGGGCTGGCATCCGGCGGTGCGCGAGATGGTCGGCGCGACGACGTTGTATCAGCGGTGGGGGTTGTTCAGCCAGTATCCGCTCAACCGCTGGCATCGCGGCGGCGTGGTGCTTCTCGGCGACGCCGCGCACGCGATGCTGCCGCACCACGGGCAGGGCGCGAACCAGACGATCGAGGACGCCGTGACGCTCGCCGAGTGCCTGGCGCGGGATTCACGCGAGACGGCGCTGGCCCGGTACGAGAAGCTGCGGCGGCCGCGGACTCGGGCGGTGCAGCGGAGTTCGTGGGTGGCGAATGGGCTGTTGCATTTGCCGGACGGTCCGGCGGCTAACGCCAGGGACGTCGAGTTGGGGCGGATCGGCGAGACGGTGGAGTGGATTCACTCGCACGACGCTGTGTCTTTGGCGTCGGCTTCGCCGCCGCGTGCGGAGTCGCCGTGAGGTCGGCGTCTGGAGGGCAACGCGACCGCCTGGGGGCGGTCCCGTTGCCCTCCAGACGCCGACGCGACTCCGCGGGGTGGGGGGGGTCAGGGTTTCGTGGTGAGGGTGGTGAATTCGGTGCTGGTCAGGACGTTCGTGGTGGATTGGGCTAGCACGACCAGGGTGGCGGCGTGCACTTCGGCGGCGGACATTGCGCCGTGGCCCTGGTCGGGGTGGTCGTAGGTGGCGCAGGCGTCGGACAGCACGCCCGTGCGGAAGTCGCGGAACATGGCGTCGCGGATGGTGGCGTGGACGCAGTCCTCAGTGGTCACTCCGGTGGCGATCAGGGTGTCCACGCCGCGTCCGCGGAGTTGCATTTCGAAATCGGTGCCGTAGAAGGCGCTGTAGCGGTGTTTGGGGATCAGCGGTTCGTCGGGGCGGCGGTCCACTTCGGAATACAAGGCGGCGCCGGGCGTGCCATCGATGAGCGCGGCACCGGCGGCGATCGGCGGGTACAGGTCGGCGAAGCGGCCCATGTCGGTGCCGTCCGGGCGGTGGACGTGCGCGGTGAAGAACACGGCAATGCCCGCGTCGCGGCAGAACCGGACGGTGTCGTTGAGGACGGGGATCATGGCGCGGCCAGCCGGGGATTCCAGCGGGGCGCCCGGAGCCAGGAAGTCGTGCTGCATGTCGATGACGACCAGCGCGGTGCGGGCCGGATCGACGGTGGACAAGCGGTAACCCATGGAACGCTCCCTCCGCGGCGGACCAATGAGGTATCACGGCTTGACGTCGGTCGTCAAGAAAGCGATAGACGTCGTCAGGCGTCTTCGATCTGCGCGGCGACGGTGTGCAGGGACGTGATCAGCGCCTGGGTGGCCGGGTTCAGCCTGCGTCCGGCAGCGAGCGTGAGGCCGACGCTGTGGCCGATGTTCTCCAGCGGCGTCGGCAGGGTGACCAGGCGCGGGTCGTCTATGCCGAGCAGACCGGGGAGCGCGGCGACCATGGCGGTTTCGGTGAGCAGCTGCCGGACCGTGAGGAACGACGTGGCTTCGACGCGGTTGGCGGGCAGGTCGAGACCGTGCTGGGCGAAGAGGCTTTCCAGCTCCTGGCGCAGCATCGTTTCGGTGCCGGGCACGATCCACGGGAAGTCGGCGAGATCCTCCAGCGAGACGCTCTCGCGCGCGGCGAGCGGATGGTGCGCGCCGGCGACGACGCGGATCGACTCCTGGTACAGCGCTTGCCGTCGGGTGCCTTCGGTGCCCGGGCCGCTGAGCCGGCCGACGATCACGTCCACGCGGCCTGCGGTCAGTTCCACGAGCAGCGATTCGGGCGTTCCCTCCCGGACCACGACGGTGACCAGCGGGTGGTCGTTCTTCAAGTGCGCGATGGCGCGTGGCAGCAGGAGGTTCGAACCGGCGAGGTGGATGCCTGCGACGACCCGGCCTCGCGTCGCGTCGGCGATTTCGACGACGTGTCGCGCCGCGTGCGTGAGCTGGGCGAGGACGGCGCGAGCGTGTTCGGTGAAGGCGGTGCCGAACTCGGTCGGCGTGATGCCGCGCGGGCCGCGTTCGTAGAGCGGCACGCCGAGGATGGCTTCGAGGTCGTGCAGCCCGCGCGTGACCACCGGCTGCGTGACGTGCAAGGCGGCCGCCGCGCCGACGACGCTGCCCTGTTCGGTGAGGGTGTCCACCAGCACGAGGTGCCTGAGCTTGAGGCGGCCGTCGAGCAGGCGGGGCATCTCCATTCCGGCGACAGTACTGGCCGGGGCGGGCTCCAGCGTCATGGGCGGACAAGCTCGATGAGGGTGCGGCTGAGCGTGGAGCTGGGGTCGGCGAGGTCGAGGAAGACGTCGAAGTGGTTGCGGCCGGGCACGGCGGTCCAGGAAGAAGCGGCGGGCCAGTGCGCGTGGAAAGCCTTGCTCTGCCGATGGAATCCGGCGGCTTCGTGTTCGGCGACCGCGACGTGCAGGGGCGCGGCGCCCGGCGGCAGCAAGATCGGGCTGAGGGCTTCCGCGCGGGCCGGGTCGAGGGTCAGCCACGCGTTGGCGAAGGAATCGACGAGCGGGCGGAGATCGAAGAGACCGCTGATCGTCATCGCGCCTTTGACGACGTCCTCGGGCAGCCCGGCGGCGACCTGCCATCCGGCGACCGCGGTCATTGCCGTGAGGTGGCCTCCGGCTGAGCTGCCGACGATGTGGATGCGGCGGGGGTCGAGGCCGTGCTTGGCGCCGTGATGGTGCACCCAGGCGACCGCGGCGCGGACCTGGCGCACGATCTCTTCCAGTGCGGCGGCGGGAGCGAGCGTGTAGTCGGGCACGACGGTGGCGATTCCGGCGTCGGCCAGCACCTTGGCCATGAACGCGGTGTCGTGGCGCGACAGCATGCGCCAGTAGCCGCCGTGGACGGCGATCACGACCGGGCGCGACTGCCCTGGCGAGGTGCCCCAGACGTCCAATCGTTCGTCGCTGAGCGGGTCGAACGCCAGGCCAACCTCGCCGTTCAGACCGGCGGTGGCGGATTCGGAGGCGGAGCGGTAGCGGGCCATCACGGCGTCGAACTCGGGCTCGGTCACCGTGGCCTGTGCGCTGTAGTCCTGGTCGACGTGGCTCACGGGCCCCATCCTTCGCCGCCGTCGTCATGCCTGGCCAATGCCCATTCCGGCGAAAGCTATGCCGCGGCAGGCATGGCCGAGGCATGTCCGGACGGCTATGGCAGCGGCGGCAAAGAGCATTGGCCAGGCATTCCTGGCGTCCCTACGGTCTGTTTCATGGCTGCGGAACTCCACAACGTCGTCGGCGGGACCCGGGTCGCCGGGCGGCGTACCTTCGAGAAGCTCGATCCGGTCGACGGGTCGCTCGTCGCGCACGTCCACGAGGCTGGGCCGGACGTGGTCGACGCCGCGGTCGCCGCGGCGCGCGCCGCGCTGGACGGGCCGTGGGGACGCGCGCCGGTGGCTGAGCGGACCGCCTTGTTGCGCCGGATCGCGGACCGGATTGAGGAGCGGTTCGAGGATTTCGTCGCCGCTGAGGTCCGCGACACCGGAAAGCCGGAGCACCTGGCTCGCGAGCTGGACGTCGCCCGGGCGGCGACGAACTTCCGGTCTTTCGCCGACACCGTCGCGGCGGCCGGTCTCGACTCCTTCCTGACCGAGCTGCCGAACGGCCGGAAGGCGCTGAACTACGCGGTGCCCAAGCCGCTGGGCGTGGTCGCGGTGATCGTGCCGTGGAACCTGCCGCTGTTGCTGTTGACCTGGAAGGTCGCGCCCGCGCTGGCGTGCGGGAACGCGGTGGTGGTCAAGCCGTCGGAGGAGACGCCGTCGACCGCGACCCTGCTCGCCGAGGTGATCGCGGAGGCGGGGGCGCCGGCCGGGGTGTATAACGTCGTTCACGGCTTCGGGCCGGACTCCGCCGGGGAGTACCTCACCACGCACCGCGGCATCGACGGCGTGACCTTCACCGGCGAATCCCGGACTGGCTCGGCGATCATGCGGGCGGTCGCTCCGTCGGTAAGGCCGGTTTCTTTTGAGCTCGGCGGCAAGAACGCGGCGGTGGTGTTCGCGGACTGCGACCTCGAGAAGACTCTCGACGGCCTCGCCCGGTCGGTTTTCCTGAACACCGGGCAGGTGTGCCTGTGCACGGAGCGGGTCTACGTCGAGCGCTCGGTCTTCGACGCGGTCGCGAATGGGCTCGCCGAGCGGGCAAAGGCGTTGCGGCTGGGGCGGCCGGACGCTCCGGACACCACGACCGGGCCGTTGATCTCCCAGCAGCACCGGAAGAAAGTCCAGTCCTATTTGGACCTCGCGGTGGCCGAGGGGGCGACGGTGCTCACCGGCGGCTCGGTGCCGGAACTCGGGCCGGGTCTCGCGGGCGGGTCGTGGATCGAACCGACGCTGTGGACCGGCCTGGACAACTCCGCGCGGGTCGTGCGCGAGGAGGTCTTCGGGCCGGTCGCGGCGCTGATCCCGTTCGACACCGAGGACGAGGCCGTCCGGCTGGCGAACGACACCGACTACGGGCTCGCCGCCGCCGTCTGGACCACCGACCTGGAGCGAGGCCACCGGGTCGCGCAGCAGATGCGGGTCGGGATGGCCTGGGTCAACACCTGGTACCTGCGGGATCTGCGCTCGCCGTTCGGCGGTGTCGGGCTTTCCGGCATCGGCCGGGAGGGCGGCCTGCACTCGATGCACTTCTACACCCAGCCGACGAATGTGTGCGTGCAGCTATGACCATCGAGGAACGGGCAGCTCTGCTTGACCAGGCGACTGCCACCGGACAGGCGATTCCGCAGCTCACCAGCAGCGAACCGATGAGCCTGGCGACGGCGTACGCCGTGCAGCACGCGGGAATCGCACTGCGCGAGCGGCGCGGGGAGAAGCTGGCGGGAGTCAAACTGGGCTTCACGAGCAAGGCGAAGGCCGAGCAGATGGGTGTCTCCGACGTCATCATCGGCTCGCTGACCGACCGCATGCGGATCGAGGACGGCGGGACGTTCGACGTCAGCCGGGGCGTGCATCCGCGGGTCGAACCCGAGGTCGCGTTCCGGCTCGGACCGGACGGCGAGCTGGTTGCTGTCGCGCCCGCGCTGGAGATCATCGACAGCCGCTACCGCGACTTCCGGTTCAGCCTGGCCGACGTCGTCGCCGACAACACCTCGGCCTCAGCGTTCGTAGTCGGGCCATGGTCCAAGATCGACCAGGTGGACGCGCTGGCCGTTGAACTGCTCTTCGACGGCGAGATCGTCGCGTCCGGATCGACCGCCGACATCCTCGGCGACCCGCTGCGCGCGCTTCCCGCCGCACAACGGATGGCCGCCGCATACGGGCACCGTCTGCTCAGCGAGTCGGTCCTTCTGGCGGGTGCGGCGACCGCGGCCGTGGCGCTGAAAGCGGGAACGCACGTCGAGGCGCGGGTGGCCGGGCTCGGTTCGGTTTCGGTGCGGACTAAGGAGGGATGAACGTGGCGCAAGCCCATGTCGTCGCAGGGAAAGCGACGCCGCGCGGCCGGTTCCCGCACGTCAAGGTGGTCGGGGACCTCGTGTTCGTCTCCGGCACCAGCAGCAGGCGGCCGGACAACACCTTCGCCGGCGCGGAGGCCGACGAATTCGGTGTGACCACTTTGGACATCCGGGCGCAGACGCGTGCGGTGCTCGAGAACATCCGCGACATCCTGGCCGCGGCCGGCGCGGGGCTCGAAGACCTCGCGCAGGTGACCGTGTTTTTGGTCAACATGAACGATTTCGGCGGCTACAACGAGGTCTACGGCGAGTTCTTCGACGAGACCGGTCCGGCCCGCACGACCGTCGCGGTGCATCAGCTGCCGCATCCGCATCTGCTCATCGAGATCCAGGCGATCGCCCGGATCCCCGGCAAGGAGGAACGATGACCGCCATCCCGCCCGTGTTCGATTTCGCGAAGTGGATCAAAGAGCACGAGGACGAGCTGAAGCCGCCGGTCAACAACAAGCAGATGTGGGCCCCGATGGGCGATTTCATCGTGCAGGTCGTCGGCGGGCCGAACCAGCGGACCGACTTCCACCTCGACCCGTACGAGGAATGGTTCTACCAGTACCAGGGCGACATGCACGTCAACCTGATGACCGAGGACGGCCCGCGGCGGGTCGACATCCGCGAGGGCGAGATGTGGATGCTGCCGCGCAACGTGCACCATTCGCCGCAGCGTCCGCAGGAGGGGTCGATCGGGATCGTGATCGAGCGGATCCGGGAGGAAGGGACGCTCGAGAAGTTCGTGTGGTTCTGCCTTGAGTGCGACGCGAAGGTGCACGAGGTCGAGCTGCAGGTGCGCGACATCGTCGACGACCTGCCGCCGGTGTTCGAGCAGTTCTACGCGTCCGAGGAAGCCCGGACCTGCGGGGCGTGCGGGACGCTGCACCCGGGGAAGGGCTGAGCGTGCGCGCGATCGACGTCCACAGCCATTTCGTCCCGCACGGCTGGCCCGACCTCGGCGAGGGAATGCCGTGGCTGCGCGCGGAAACCGAGCGCGAGGCCATGATCATGGTCGGGTCGGAGGAGTTCCGCCGGATCCGGTCCGACTGCTGGGACGCCTCCGTCCGGCTGCGCGACATGGACGCCGACGGCATCGAGGCGCAGGTCGTCTCGCCGACGCCGGTGTTCTTCGGCTACGAAACCAGTCCCGGACAAGGCGAGAAGATCGCGCGGGTCTTCAACGACCTCGCGCTCGAGATCTGCGCTCCCGCGCCGGAGCGGCTGATCCCGTTCTGCCAGGTTCCGTTGCAGGACACCGACGCCGCGTGCCGCGAACTGGACCGCGCGGTCGCGGCCGGGCACCGGGGCGTGGAGATCGGCAACCACGTCGGCGACCGCGACCTCGACGACGCGGGCGTGGTGACTTTCCTGCAGCACGCGGCGTCGCTCGGCGTGCCGGTGTTCGTGCACCCGTGGGACATGCCGCTCGCGCCGCGCCTCGACCGGTGGATGGCGCGGTGGCTGACCGGGATGCCCGCGGAGACGCACCTGTCGGTCATCGCGATGATCCTCGGCGGGGTGTTCGATCGGGTGCCGTCGAGCTTGCGGATCTGCTTCGCGCATGGCGGCGGGTCGTTCGCGTTCTGGTTGGGGCGGTTGGAGAACGCTTGGCATCAGCGGGCGGACATTATTGCTACGTCGGAGTTGCCGCCGTCGGCGTATGTGGGGCGGTTCAGTGTCGATTCGGTGGTGTTCACCGAGGCGGCGCTGCGGAATCTGGTGGATACGCTGGGGGCGGGGCAGGTGATGGTGGGGAGTGATTACCCGTATCCGCTGGGGGAGCGCCCGGCTGGCGGGGTGGTTCGACAGGCGGAGTTTCTCGACGAGGCCTCGCGGGAGTTGTTGTTGCGAGGGAACGCAAAGCGCTTCTTGGGCTAATTCAGGCCGAGGTGGTCCCGCAGCGTAGGCCCGCTGTAGTCCTCCCGAAACACCCCGCGCTCCTGCAGCCGCGGCACCACCTCGTCGGCGAACCGGTCCAGCCCGCCCGGCGTGACGTGCGGGACCAGGATGAACCCGTCTGACGCGTCGGCCTGCACGAGTTCGTTCATCGTCGACGCGACAGTCTCGGCGGAGCCGATGAAGTTCTGCCTTCCGGTGACCTCGATGATCAGTTCCCGGCTCGACAGGTGCTTCGCCTCCGCCAGTTGACGCCACTCATGAGCGGTCGCGATCGGGTCGCGGTGCATGCGGACGCTCGCGCGGCCCTTCGAGATCAGGTCGCCGACTGTCGGGTCGAAGGACGGGAGCGGGCCGTTCGGGTCGTGGTCGCTGAGGTCGGTGTTCCAGAGCTGTTCGAGGAACTTGATCGCGGTTTGCTCGCTGACCTGCTGCAACCGCACCTCGTGGGCGAGTTCGTGCGCTTCGGCGTCGGTGTCGCCCAGCACGAAGGTGGCGGCGGGCAGGATGACCAGCTCGTGCGGCGCGCGGCCGTATTTCGCCAGGCGGCCCTTGACGTCCTGATAGAACGCTTGGCCCGCTTCGAGAGTGCCGTGGCGGGTGAAGATGGCGTCGGCGGTCGCGGCGGCGAATTCGCGGCCTTCTTCGGAGTCTCCGGCCTGAATGGTGACTGGGCGGCCTTGCGGGCTCCGCGGGACCGGAAAGCGGCCGGAGATGTCGAAGTGGGCGTCGTGGTGGGCGAAGTCGCCGCCGCCGGCCAGGAAGCGGCCGGATTCCTTGTCCGCCAGGAGTTCGTCGCCACGCCAGGAGTCGAAGAGTTCCCACGCCGTGCGCAGGAAGGTTTCGGCGCGGGAGTAGCGCTGGTCTTGCGGCAGGAAGCCGCCGCGGCGGAAGTTTTCGCCGGTGAAGGCGTCCCAGGACGTGACGACGTTCCACGCGGCCCGGCCGGCGGAAAGGTGGTCCAGGGAGGCGAATTGGCGGGCCACCTCGAACGGTTCGTTGAAGGTGGAGTTGATGGTCCCGGCCAGGCCAAGGCGGTCGGTGACGGCGGCAAGCGCGGACAGGACGGTGAAGGTGTCGGGGCGGCCGACGACGTCGAGGTCGTAGATTTCGCCGCCCTGTTCCCGCAGGCGCAGGCCTTCGGCGAGGAAGAAGAAGTCGAACTTCGCGCGTTCGGCGGTCTGGGCCAGCTTGACGAACGAGCTGAACTCGATGTGGCTGCCCGCTTCGGGGTCGCTCCACACGGTGGTGTTGTTGACCCCGGGGAAGTGCGCGGCGAGGTGGATTTGCTTGGCAGTCATGGAAAATCTCCCGGGAATCAGGCGGCGTAGCGGTTGGCCGGGCGCGGCAGGCCCAGCAGCCCGCGCAGGGTCGAGGCCTCGTATCCGGAGCGGAACGCGCCCCGGTCGCGCAGTTCGGGGACCAGCGCGCGGGTGATGGCGGCGAGGTCGTGCGGCAGGGCGCCGGGGCGGAGCCGGAAGCCGGTCAGCCCGGCGGCGTGCCAGTCGAGCAGGAGGTCGGCGAGCTGCGCCGGGGTGCCGGTGAAGACGTGCGCGTCGGAGGTGAACTCGGCGCGGTCGTCCAGCCGGGCCTTGCGGTCGGCGGCGGCCTGCGAAGTTTCGTCGAGGAAGACCACGAGGTCGGCGAAAACCTGAACCGGGGCACCGATTTCGTCGATGATCGACGCGGCGTGCGCGCGGTCGTTCGGGGTCACGTACACGACGTCGGCCTGGCGGGCGGCGAGGCGGTAGGCGTCGGGACCGTGCGCGAGTGCGGCGACGATCGGCTGACCCTGCGGCGGACGCGGCGTGATGGACGGGCCTTTGACGGAGAACCAGCGGCCCTCGAAGTCGATGTAGTGCAGTTTGTCCCGGTCGATGAACCGGCCGGTGGCGACGTCGCGGATCTCGGCGCCGTCCTCCCAGCTGTCCCACAGTCGGCGCAGCACTTCGACGTAATCGGCGGCTTCCTCGAACAGGTCCGCGAGCTCGGGCGGCGTGCGGCGGCCGAAGTGCTGGAACTCCTCCGGACGCCCGGAAACCTGCACGCGGACCCCGGCGCGGCCGGTGCTCACGTAGTCGAGTGTCGCGATCGCCTTCGACAGGTGAAACGGCTCCGTGTGGGTGACCACCGCGGTCGGGATCAGGCCGATGTTCGACGTCAGCGGCGCGATCCGCGAGGCGAGCAGGACGGCGTCCAGCCGGGTTTGCGCCCGGTCGGCGCGAGCCTCCGGTTCGGCGGGGTCGCGCAGGGAGAGGAAGTCTTCGAAGGTGACGAAGTCGAGGTGCGCGGCTTCGGCTTCCTGGACCAGCCCGGTCCAGTATCCGGCGGTGAGCAGGTCGGCCGGGCGGGCGTCCGGTTCGCGCCACGCGGCCGGATGCCAGCCGGCGCCTTCCAGCGCGACGGCGAGCCGTGGTCCGGTGAGCCCTGTCATGCTGCGTCCTTTCCCCGTGGATGCCTGCAGTGTGGCTCGGGATCCGGGACGGCGGCGACGGTAACCAGGGTCTGGGACAGTCGGCGGGAACGGGAATAAACCGGTTGCCCGCTGTCGCGCGGACGCGGTTTGCTCGATGCCGATGAATCGGATGCACAAGGACGAAGCGGAAATCGACGACGACCTCGTTCGTCGCCTCGTCGCGGCCCAGTTTCCGCGGTGGGCCGGGCTGGCGGTCTCGCGGGTCGCCTCGTCGGGGACGGAAAACGCGATGTTCCGGCTCGGCGACGAGCTGGTGGTCCGGCTGCCGCGACTGGAACGCGGAGCCGCCGAGATCGGCCACGAGCAGCGCTGGCTGCGGTGGCTCGCGCCGCGGCTGCCGGTCGCGGTGCCGGAAGTGCTCGGCGAAGGACGGCCGGGCGAGGATTTCGAATGGGACTGGTCGGTGCTGCGCTGGCTGCCCGGCGTCAATCCGGATTTCGGCGATGCCCAGGTCGCGCGGGATTTGGGGGCGTTCGTGAAAGCCTTGCGCGGCCTGGACATTTCCGGTGTGCCGGAGGTCAGCCGGGGCCGTCCGCTGGGCACTCGCGACGCGCCGACCCGGGAGGCGATCGCGCAGCTCGGTGGCGATCCGGCGTATGTCGCGGCCTGGGAGAAGGCGCTCGCGGCACCGGAGTGGACCGGAGGACCGGTGTGGCTGCACGCGGATCTGTCGCCTGGGAACGTGCTGGTCGGAGACGGCGGGCTGACCGCGGTGCTGGACTTCGCGGGGGTGGGCGTCGGAGATCCGGCGGTGGATGTGATCCCGGCGTGGAACACGTTCGCGGCGGCTGAGCGGGAGGTGTTCCGGGAGGCGGTGGAGGTGGACGACGCGACGTGGGAGCGCGGCCGGGGCTGGGCGTTGTCGATCGCGCTGATCCAGCTGCCGTATTACCGCGAGACGAATCCGGTGCTGGCGGCCAATTCGCGGCGCACCATCGAGGCTGTGTTGTCCGACGGCTAGCCGAGGTCGATCCGGATCGTCAGCAGGTCGGTGCCGAACGCCTGGACCGCCGTGCTGTTCAAGCGCGGCAACGATTTCAGCCGCGCCCGGGCGTCGTCCTCCGGGAGCAGGTGCGCGACCCCGCGCAGCCAGCGGCCGTGCAGGCGCAGCCGGACGTTCGGGTCGGCCTGGATGTTGCGCACGTACTGCGACCGCTCGCCGAATTCGGACACCAGCCAGAACTCCTGGCCGGTCCGCCGCCCGCCGATCGGGGTCTGGCGGGGGAGACCCGAGGTGCGGCCGGTCGTTTCGAGCAGCGTCTGGCCGGGGAGCCGCGACAGCACCGGATTGCCGAGCCGTCGCTGGAAGGTCGTGACGAGCTGGTGCTGCAGATCGCCTGGCCGCGAGGCACCGGCGGCGTGCCGCAAGCGGGCCGGGATGACGAGTTCGTGGATCGGCACCGCCAAGGCCCACAGCTGGCGGGCCGGGAACCGGTCGTAGGTGACTTCGGTGGTCCAGTACACCCGGTCCGCGTCGAGGTGCACGATGTTGCGCGTCGTCATCAGCGGCGACGGCGCTTCGAGCACGACCCGGTCCGGCGCGGCCGAAGCGATCGTCCAGCCCAGCACGCGGTCCGGAGCCAGGCGGGTGGTCAGGCCGAGGCCGAGCCATCCGGTGCGCAGGAACGTCCGCATCGGCGGCGGAGCTTCTTCCCAGACCGCGCGGGCCCACTGCAGTGCGTCGCGCTGGTCCCCGGCGGGACGGGCAATGTCCACTGTGGACGTGAAATCCGGCACCCTGCCACGCTAGCACTCGCCGCCGTCAGGACGCCGGTTTCCAGCCCAGCTCCGGGCCCAGCCGGGTGGCCAGGTCGGTGAGGATCTGCACGTAGTCCTCGTGCTCGAAGGTGAACGGGAGCGCGAAGGCGACCTCGTCGATCTCGCGGAATGCGGCGTGCTGGTACAGCTGCGACGCGATTTCGGCAGAAGTCCCGACGTAGTCGCGCGAGAACAGCAAACCGCCCGGACCTTGCGGGGTTTTCGTGCGCGGCAGGCGTTTTGCCGCATAATCCTCGTACTTCGCGCGCTGCTCGGCCGTGGCGCTGTCGGTCGGAATCACCACCAGACCTTGCGAAACCCGTGCCCGCGCGCCGTCCGGATGATGCGCCCGGAACGCCTGGACGTGCGAGAGCTGGATCTTCTCGAAGTCCGTCGAGCCCTCCTCGGCGCGGACGACGCTGCTGGTCAGGTAGTTCATCCCGGCTTGTCCGGTCCAGATCGCCGAGCGGGTGCTCGCGCCGCCGTACCAGAGGCGGCCGGCCAGCCCGGGCGAATGCGGCTGCACCCGGTCGGAGAACGTCTCGATGCCCTCGACCCCGCTGAACGTCGAGGCCCGCTCGCCGCGGATCAGCGACAACAGCCGCGACACCCGGTCGTAGCCGAAGTCTTCCTGGTCGCCGGTGTCCGGGTACAGCGCGCTCCGCACGTCCTCGTAGTGCCTCGGCGGGCTGACGCTGACGCCGGGGTTGAGCCGCCCGCCGGACAGCACGTCGACGGTCGCCAGGTCTTCGGCCAGCCGCAGCGGGTTCTCCCAGCCGAGCGGGATCACCGCGGTGCCCAGCTCGATCCGGCTGGTGCGCTGGGTGGCCGCGGCGAGCACCGCGACCGGCGACGAGATGCCGTACTGCAGGTGCCGGTGGCGCACCCAGGCGCTGTCGAAGCCGAGCTGCTCGCCGAGTTCGAGCACGCGCAGCGTGGACTCGTGCCCTGGCCGCGGGTCGTCGCCGTCGAACAAGCCGATCGTCAGGAAACCCAGTTTGCGCAGCGATTGCGTTTCGGTCGGCACGGCGCGTCCTTCCTCGGGTGAACTAAGCCGGAATAACCGCCGCGTGGCGTAGGTTGTTCCGGCTCGCTGAAACAAACGCAGAACACTGGGGAGTACGCACGATGCGCGCTTTGTCCATCACTCGCTACGGCGGTCCCGAGGTCCTCGAGGAAATCGAGGTGCCCGAGCCCGTTCCGGGACCGGGCGAGGTGACCATCGCGGTCTCGCACGCGTCCGTCGGGCTGATCGACGCGCTGATCCGCCGCGGCACGCTCGCCGAGTACGACTACGCGCCGAAGCCGCCGCTCGTGCCCGGGCTCGAGGTCGCGGGCACGATCCGCGCGGCCGGTCCGGACAGCGGCTTCTCGGTCGGGGACGAGGTCGTCACGCTCACGCTGCCCGGAATGGGCGGGTACGCCGACGTCAAGCTCGCGCCCGCCGCTCTCGTCGTGCCGCTGGCCGGTACCGGAGTGGAGCGCGCGCAGGCGGTCGCCGGACTGGCGAACACCGTGACGGCCTACCTTTCGCTCACCGAGGCGGTGCGGCTGCCGAAGGACGCGCGCGTGCTCGTGCACGGTGCGCTCGGCGGTCTCGCCTCGGTGTATCCCGAGGTGGCGCGGCTGCTCGGCGCGCGCGAGGTCGTCGGCACGGTCCGGCGGCCCGAGCAGGTCGAGGCGGCGAAGCAACTCGGCTTCGACCGCGTCCTGCTGTCCGGGGAGCTCAGTGGCCTGGGCGAGGAGCGGTTCGAGGTCATCGTCGACCCGGTGGGCGGAGACCTGCGCATCGAGTCGCTGGACCTGCTCGCGCCGATGGGCCGGATGCTGGTCGTCGGCAGCGCGGGCAGCGAGACCGCGCCGCTGGTGGACTCGAACGCCGTGTGGGGCAAGAACATCGGCGTGATCGGCTTCAACGTGGGCGGTTTCCTGGCCGCCGGCCCCGCGCCCGCCCGTCCCGCCGCGGACGCCGTGCTCCCGCTCTACACCGACGGCCGGATCCGGCTGCCGGTCACCGTCCTGCCGATGGCGCAGGCGCGCGAGGCGCACCGGCGGATGGACGCGGGCGAGGCCGTCGGACGGCTGGTGCTCGCCAACTAGCGTCACGCGCGCACCTGCTCGCCGCCGGGGATCGCGGCCAGCAGGTCGCGGGTGTACTGCTCGCGCGGCCGCAGCAGGACGTCGTCGGCCGGGCCGAGTTCGAGCAGCTTGCCCTCGCGCATCACCCCGACCTGGTCCGCGATCTCCCGCACCACGGCCAGGTCGTGGGTGATGAACAGGTACGTCAGGCCGAGTTCGTCCTGCAGCTCCACGAGCAGGTTCAGGATCTGCGCCTGCACGGAAACGTCCAAAGCGGACACTGGCTCGTCGAGCACCACGAGATCCGGGCGGAGCGCCAATGCCCGGGCGATGGCCGCGCGCTGGCGCTGGCCGCCGGACAGCTCGGCGGGCTTGCGGCGCAGCACGGACGACGGCAGCGCGACCTGGTCCGCCAGCTCGGCGACGCGTGCGGCCCGGCCGCCGACGCGGAACGCGCGCAGCGGTTCGCCGATCACGTCGGCGATGGAGAAGCGCGGGTTCAGCGAGGCGTACGGGTTCTGGTAGACGAGCTGGAACCGGCGGCGGAGCCGGCGCAGTTCGGCGGCCGGGAGCCGGGTGACGTCCTGGCCGTCGAAGCTGACCGTGCCCGCGGTCGGGGTTTCGAGGCCGACCACCATCCGGGCGGTGGTCGTCTTGCCGGAGCCGGATTCGCCGACCAGCGCCAGCGTTCGGCCGCGGGTGAGCTGGAACGACACGTCGTCCACGGCTTGCACCGACCCGGCCCGGGACGAAGCGAAGGTCTTCGAGACCGAGTCGACGGACAGCAGGACCTCCGGACCCTCCGCGCGGCGAGGCCGGAGTGGTTCGCGGCTGAGACTCGGTGCGGCGGCGAGGAGCCGTTGCGTGTAGTCCTGCGTCGGAGCGGCGAGGAGTTCGCGGGCCGGTCCTTCCTCGACCAGCCGTCCTTCGGACATGACGGCGATCCGCGCGGCTCGGTCGGCGGCGACGCCCAGGTCGTGCGTGATGAGCAGGATCGCGGTGCCGTCGTCAGCGGCCAGCTCCGCCAGATGGTCGAGGATTTCCTTCTGCACGGTCACATCGAGCGCGCTGGTCGGCTCGTCGGCGATGATCAGCCGCGGTTTGCCCGCGAGTGCGACGGCGATCAGCACCCGTTGCCGGAGACCGCCGGACAGCTCGTGCGGATACTGCCGTGCGCGCAGCTCCGGCCGGTCGACGCCGGCCCTTCGCAGCAGTTCCACCGCGAGGGCGGCGGCATCGCCGCGGGCGGCCAGGCGGTGGATCAGCAGCACCTCGGCCACCTGCTCGCCGATCCGCCGGACCGGGTTGAGCGACACCGTCGGATCCTGCGGCACGAGGGCGATCCCGGTGCCGCGCACCTTCCGCCAGTCCTTTTCGGACAGTGTGGTCAGGTCGCGTCCCTCGAAGGCGATCCGTCCCCGGCGGACCAGCCCGCCGCGCGGCAGCAGCCCGATCGCGGCGTGGGCGGTGGTGCTCTTCCCGGAGCCGGATTCGCCGACCACCGCGACGATCTCGCCCGCGCCGACCCGCAGGCTCACGTCGCGCACGGCGGGCACCACGCCGCCCGAGGTGCGGTACGAGACCGCCAGTTCGCTGATCTCCAGCACTTTGTCAGCTCCGTTCGCCGTCGAGAGCCCGGGACACGCGGTTCGCGGCCAGCACGACGGCCGCGACGGTCAAGCCCGGGAACGTGGTCATCCACCAAGCGGTGGCCAGGAAATTCCGTCCGCCCGCCACGAGCGCGCCCCACTCCGGCGTCGGCGGGCTCGCGCCGAACCCGAGGAAACTGAGCGCGGACACTTCGAGCACCGCGATCCCGACCGTCACCGTGGCCAGCACCAGCACCGGTCCCAACGCGTTGGGCAGCACGTGCCGCCCGAGCACCCCGGCCCAGCGAACGCCGGACGCCCGGGCCGCCTCGACGAACACGCCGGAGCGCACTCGCAGCACCTCCGCGCGCATCAGCCGTGCGAACGAGGCCAGATGCGCGACCCCGACGGCGATCGCGACGTTCGTGGTACCGAAGCCGAGCGCGGTCACGAGCGCGAGCGACAGCAGGATCGGCGGGACTGCCTGGAGGACGTCGACGATCCGCATCACCACCGAGTCGAGCCAGCCGCCGCGGAACCCGGCGAGCAGCCCCAACGCGGACCCGGCGACAAAGGCGACGAGCACCGCGAGAACTGTCGCGCGCAGGGACAAACCGGCTCCGTGCACGACGCGGGCGAAGACGTCACGGCCGGTCTCGTCGGTGCCGAACAGGTGCGCGAGCGAGGGGCCTTGGAGGCGTTCGGACGGGACGCCGGTGATGGGGTCCTGGCCGGTGAACAGGGTGGGCGCGAAGGCGGCGGCCAGGACCGCGGCGAGGATGAGGCCGGAGAGGAGCAGGCCTGGCCGGCGGAGGAGGAACCGTTGGGGCAGCACAGCTTCAGACATGCGCGGGCACCTCCTTGCGCACGGACACCCGCGGGTCGAGCAGCGGGTACACGAGGTCGACGGCCAGGTTGAGCACCACGAAGAAGAACGCGGCGAGCACGATCACCGCCTGGACCACCGGCACGTCCTGCGCGGTCACCGCCGCCGCGGTCACCCGGCCGAGACCGTCGCGCGAGAAGACGGTTTCGGTCACCACGGAACCGGCCAGCAGGTTGCCCGCGACCACGCCCACCAGCGTGAGCGCGGGCAGCCCGGCGTTGCGCAGCGCGTGTCCGAAGTGGACTCGACGACGGCTCGCCCCCTTCGCCCGCACCACCTCGATGTACGGCTCGGCGAGCTGAGTCTGCAGGCTCTTCGCCAGCACCTGCGCGATGATGGCGCCGGTCGGCAGCGCAAGGGTGACCGCCGGAAGGACCAGCGACGCGAAACCGGTCGACCCGAGCGCGGGGAACAGCCGCAGCTGGAACGAGAACAGCTGGATCAGCAGCAGCCCGACCCAGAACGTCGGCAGCGAAGTACCCAGCGGCGGCAGGGAAAGCAGCAGCTGGCTCACCCAGCGGGTCCGGGTGAACGTGCCGAGCACGGCGATCCCGCCGCCGAAGACGATCGCGAGCACCAAAGCCAGTCCGGAGACGGCGAGCGTCGGCGGCAACGCGGTGAGGACCTGGTGCGTCGCGTCGTCGCCGGTGGCCACGGAGGTGCCGAAGTCGCCGTGCAGCGCGGCGAGGAGGTGCTTGCCGTACTGCACGATGACCGGGTCGTTGAGCCCGTACTCGGCGCGGAGGGCGGCGATCTGCTCCGGCGAGGCGCTGGGACCGCCCTCGGCTGAGCCGAGTTTGGTCAGCACCGCGTCGCCGGGCAGCAGGTACAGGATGACGAACGACAGCGTGAACGCCGCCCACAGCACCACTACGGCTTGCAGGATCCGGCGAAGCAGCGGAAACCCTTTCACGAGGCCGAAACCCAGGCGTCGAACAACTGCAGCCGCGAGGAAGCCTCGAAGCCGACGTCATGCGCGTTCGGGCCGACGCCGAGCACCTGGGTCAGCTCGAACACCGGGATCGAGTAGGCCTGCTCCACAATGGTCCGCTGTGCTTTTTCGGCCGCGGGCTTGCGCTTCGCGGCATCGACGGTGGCGGACTGCTCGGTCAGCGACGCGTCGAGCGGGTTGTCCGCGGGCAGCTTGCTCCGGTTGTTCGTCTTCGTGGAGAACTGCTGGCGGAGGATGTCCGGGTCGGCGCGGGTGACGTTGTACCAGAGGAAGTCGTAGTCGCCGGCCTGCTGCAACCGGGTGACCTCGGCGTTGGTGTGCAGCTCGATCTTCAGGTCGAAACCGATCTTGCGCAGCTGCTGCTGGAGCAGCTCCAGCACGCTCTGGTTCTGGTTGAACACCGCGGAGAACAGCACGGACGCGGACAGCCGCTGCCCGTTCTTGGTTCGGATGCCGTCCGGGCCGGGGACCCAGCCGTCGGACTGCAGCAGCGCCTGCGCGCCCGCCGGATCGTAGGCGAGTTCCTTGGACAGATCGGTGTACAGCGGCGTCGCGGAGCCGAGGATGCTCGTGGCGGGCTTGTAGTTCGGGGTGAGCACGGTGCTGGTGACCTCGGGCCGGTTCACGCCCTTCGAGACCGCCTGGCGCACCTTCTGATCGGCAAGGACGCCGCGGGTCACGTTCGCGTGCAGGTTGAACACGATGCCGGGGTTCGGCCGCACCGGTTCGGTGAACCCGTTGCCGGAGAACTGCGGTTCGTCCACCGGCTGCACGTCGGTGATCGCGTCGAGCTGCCCGGACGTCAGGCTGCCGGACCGCACGCCCGGTTCGGGCACCACGCGGAAGTCGATCTTGTCGACGTACGCCTCGCCCTGGTGCCGCCACAACGGCGAACCCCAGTGGTAGCCGGTGCGCTTGCTGAGCACGATGTTCTGGTTCGGCTTCAGGCTGGTGAACACGAACGGACCGGAGCCGATCAGGCCGGTGCCCTGGCAGCGCTGCTCGGCGGTGTGCTTGAACGCGGCCGGCGCGAGCACGCCGAGCGACATCGTGGAGCTGGCCTGCAGGAACTGGGCGCTGGGCTGGCTGAAATCGAGCCGGACGGTCGCCGGGTCGACCACCGTCGCGCCGCGATAGGCGGCGAGGTAGCTGGACCCGAGCAGGGCCTTCGCGCCGAGCGCCTTGATGCCGTCGAAGCTGGTCTTCACCGCGGCGGCGTCCACCGGGGAGCCGTCGGAGAAGGTCGCGCCGGAGCGGAGGTGGAAGGTGAAGCTCGTCGAATCGGGGCTGACTGTCCAGCGGTCGGCGAGCCACGGCGTGATCGCGCCGGTTTTCGGGTCCTGGTCGGTGAGCGAATCGACCAGCTGGCGGCCGACGTTGACCGAGGCGTTCGTGCTGACCTGCTGCGGGTCGACGCAGTCCGGATTGGACGAGATGCCCAGCCGCAGCGTGCCGCCCGGACGCGGGGGACCGGCGTCCTGCGGGCTGGCCCCGCCCGCGGTGCCGCAGGCGGCGAGCAGCAGCGGAAGAGCCAGTGCGAAGGCGAAACGGGACCGCGCGCGGGCAGGACGGCCGGGTCGGGGCGGGGTGTGGCGGGGCACGGAGTTCCTCCAGCGGGGACGGATCGGATGTGTTCAGCTCAACCGTTCGGAGCGGTTCGCTGAAGCCCGTCCCAGCAGGTGAGCGGCTGTCCCGCGATTCGGCCGGGAGGATGGATTCCGGTTGACGCGCAAGGGAAAGCGTGGCCCGCGCCCGCGTGATAGCCAGTGGCGTTTTGTTCGGCGAGGAGGTCCGGAGAGCGGGAGTGCGCGGCGGTGCGCTGCGGAAAACCGGTTGCGCCGCGGGGGACACTGCGGACATGGCGGGGTGGGGTGGGAGCGGATCGGCTTGGGTCCGCCTGCAAGCGGTGGCGGTGTCCGGTTCAACCTGTGAAGGGCTTTTGCTTGCGTCGCTGCCCTTGTTAGCCGTCTCGATCACGACGGACCCGCGTGCGGTGTCGTTGGTGAACGTCGCCGGACAAGCGCCGTGGCTGCTGCTTTCGCTGTTCGCCGGAGTGGTGATCGACCGGGTCCGGCGGACGACCGTGCTGGCTTGCGCGTACGCGGTGCAGATCGTCGCCGCGCTTACCTTGGCGCTGCTGGGTTCAACCGGTTCGCTGAGCCTTCCCGCGTTGCTGGTGGTGGCGTTCGTGCTCACCACGGCGCAGGTGTTCGGAGACGGCGCGGCGGGTTCGGTGGTCCCTGAGGTCGTTACGCCGGATCAGCTCACCATGGCCAATTCCCGGTTGCAGGTGATCGACCGCGGCATGGTCCAGTTCGTGGTCCCGCCCGCGACGGGGTTGCTGATCGGGATCAGCGCGGGACTGCCCGCGTGGCTGGCGGCCGTCGCCGCGCTCGCCGCATTGCTGCTCGCGCGCGGGATTCCGTCCGCGAAGCCGGTGCGCGCGCCCGCACATCCGCTGAAGGACGTCACGGCCGGGCTGCGCTACCTGGTCGGGACGCCGTTGTTGCGGTCGATCACCATCACGGTCGCGCTGGGCTCGTTCGCGGCGGCTGCGGGGAGCTCGATGCTCGTCCTGTACGCGACGAAGGAACTTCGCCTCTCGCCGTTCGGGTACGGCGTGCTGCTGGCCTGTCTGGCCGTCGGGTGGGTGGCGTCGTCGTTCTTCGTCGACGGGTTTGTCCGGCGGTTCGGCTACTCGACTGCGATGCGGATCGCGCAGGCGTGCGCGGTGCTGAGCCAGCTGCTGATCGCGATCGTGCCGCCGTGGCCGGTGCTCGTCGGTGCGGTGCTCATCTTCCTGACCGGGACGACGTTGATCTGGAACGTGTGCTCGCAGTCCAGCCGCCAGCGGTTCACGCCGTCGGAGCTGCTGGGGCGGGTGCTGACCAGCCACCGGGCGCTGGCTTGGGGATTGACGCCGCTGGGCGCGCTCGCCGGTGGGTTTGTGGCGGTGCACTGGAGTCTGCGCGGGGTGTGGGTGATGGCGGCGGCGGTGCAGTTGCTGGGGACCGCGTTTGTGTGGCGTCAGTTGTCCCCGGCGGCGTTCCGCGACGCGGAGGCGGCGATGGCGCGCTGAGCCGGGTCAGGCGCGCTTCGGGAGTTTCCAGCCGGGGCGCGGGAAGTGGCAGGTGTAGCCGTTGGGGTAGCGCTGGAGGTAGTCCTGGTGTTCTGGTTCGGCTTCCCAGAAGTCGCCGGCGGGGGTGACTTCGGTGACGACTTTGCCGGGCCAGAGGCCGGAGGCGTCGACGTCGGCGATGGTGTCTTCGGCGATTTGTTTTTGCTCGTTGGTGGTGTAGAAGATGGCGGAGCGGTAGCTGGCGCCGATGTCGTTGCCTTGGCGGTTTGTGGTGCTGGGGTCGTGGACCTGGAAGAAGAACTCCAGCAGGGCGCGGAAGTCGGTCTGGGCGGGGTCGTAGGTGACTTCGATGGTTTCGGCGTGGGTGCCGTGGTTGCGGTAGGTGGCGTTCGGGACGTCGCCGCCGCTGTAGCCGACGCGGGTCGCGGTCACGCCGGGCTGGTGGCGGAACAGCTCCTCCATGCCCCAGAAACACCCGCCGGCCAGGATCGCCTTTTCCGCTGCCATGTCGCCTCCTCCGTGCTCGAACCGCCTCGGCCGCCATGCTAGTCGGCGCGCAGCAAACCGAGGACAAGGGCGAGCGGCGGCCACGCGTCCCGCCCGCGCCGGGTGCACGCGAAGGCCCGCAGCCGGACGTCGGGGCCGGTCAGCGGCAGGACGGTGACGTCGGGCCGGGTCGGCCACGATTCGGGCAGCAGGCCGACCCCGCCGCCCGCGGCGATCAGGTCCTGCACCAGGTCGAGGTTGTCCGCGCGGTGGGTGAACCGCGGCGAGAACCCGGCCATGGACGCCAGTGTCCCGACCACCGTCTCGTCCGCGCCGTTGCGGGAGTTGCCGATCCAGTCGTGCTCGCGGAACGCCGAGACCACGGCTAACGCGCCGGCGCCCCGCACCCGGTTCGCCTCCGGGCGCGGCACGGCGAGGCCCCACGGCGCTGTCCACAGCGGACGGACGGCGAGCGACGGATCGTGGGTCGCGGGCGCGAGGTCGTAGTCGTAGGTGAGGGCGAGGTCGATGTCGTCGGTCCGGAGTTGCGCCAGTGCTTCCGCGGGCTCGTGCTCGCTGATCACCACGCGGACCCGCGGATGCCGTTGCGCGAGAAGGTCCGCGACCGGGAGCACGGCGTGCCGTACCCCGGTCCCGAACCCGGCGACGCGCACGGTGCCGGCGGGCTCGGCCTCGGGATCGAGATCGACGCGGGCGGCTTCGACGGCGGCCAGGATCGTCACGGCGTGTTCGGCGAGCCGCCGGCCGGCGGGGGTGAGGCGCACGCGGCGGCCGTCCGGTTCGAGCAGTGCGACGCCGGTTTCCTTGGCCAGCACCGAGATCTGCTGCGAGACGGTCGACGTTGTGGTTTCGAGCACGTCCGCGACCGCGCGCATCGAGCCGAGCCGCGACAGTTCGAGAAGGAACTGCAGCCTGCGAGTGTCCATCCGTCGATTGTCCAGGATCTCCGGACGGTACGTCCAGGATTGGCACGTGGACACGAACGGTCCCGATGAGTTCTCCTGGACAGCGTGCTTCCCTCCACTCCTCGCGTCGGTGTCGCGCTGGCCGTCGGCGCCATGCTGTCCGTCCAGCTCGGGCTGGCGGTTTCGGTCAGCCTCGCCAACCAGATCGGGCCGACCGGCGTCGCGTGGCTGCGGCTCGCTTGGGCTGGCGTGCTGCTCCTGGTGCTCGTGCGGCCGAGGCCGTCGGCGTTCCGTCGCCCGGCGTTGCTGACCTGTGTGGTGCTCGGCTTCGCAACCGCCGGGATGACGATCCTGTTCATGGTCGCCGCGACCCGGCTGCCGCTCGGCACGGCGAGCGCGCTGGAATTTCTCGGGCCGCTGACCGTCGCGATTGTGCGCGGCCGCGGCGGAAACCGGGTCTGGCCGGTGCTGGCGGCGGCCGGCGTGGTGCTGCTGACCCAGCCGTGGCAGGGCGGGACTGACCTGATCGGCCTCGGCTGCGCGCTCGCGGCGGCGGTCTGCTGGGGCGCCTACATCGTGCTGACCCAACGAGTCGGCGACGAGGTGTCGGGCTTGCGCGGGCTGGCGGTGTCGATGCCGGTGGCCGGTCTGGTCGCCACCTTCGTGCACGCCCCGGCGGTGGTCGGCGACCTGACGTTGCCGTTGGTGCTGGCCGGGCTCGGGCTCGCGGTGCTCGTGCCGGTAGTGCCGTTCAGCCTGGAAATGCTGGCGCTGCGGCGGTTGACGGCGTCGGCGTTCGGGACGCTGATGAGCCTGGAGCCGGCGATCGCGCTGGTGCTCGGGCTGATCGTGCTGCACCAGGTGCCGAATCCCGCCGCGGTGGCCGGGATCGCGTTCGTGGTGGCCGCGGGCATCGGCGCGGAACGGACCGGGGCGCGGGTGCCGGTGAAGGCCGGCGGGTAGGCGGCGCGTTCTACGCTGGCGGCATGCAGGTGGAAATCTGGAGCGATGTCGTGTGCCCGTGGTGCTATCTCGGGAAGGCGCGGTTCGAGAAGGCGCTGGCCGGGTTCGAGCACCGGGACGAGGTGACCGTGACGTACCGGTCGTTCGAACTGGACCCCGGGAAGACGGGGACCGAGCCGCTGCTGGACATGCTCACCGCGAAGTACGGGCCGCAGGCGGCCGAGATGGAGCAGCGGGTCGCCGGGCTCGCCGAAGCGGAAGGGCTCGGCTACCGGACGGACCGGGAAATCGGCAACACCTTCGACGCGCACCGTGTGCTGCACCTCGCGCGGGAGAAGGGGCTGGAGAACGAGATGGTGTCCGCGTTGTTCCGCGCGAATTTCGCCGAGGCTCGGGCGGTGTTCACCTCGGACGTGCTCGCGGAGGTGGCCGAGGAGGCCGGATTGCCGCGCGCGGAGGCGGAAGCGGTGCTGGCCGATCCGTCGCGGTACGCGGACGCGGTCCGGGCCGAGGAGCGCGAGGCTTCGGAGCTGGGCGCGGGCGGGGTGCCGTTTTTCGTGCTGGGACGGCGATTCGGGGTTTCCGGCGGGCAGTCGGTGGAGGTTTTCGCGCAGGCGCTGGAGCAGGCTTGGGAGGCTTCTGCCGGGTGACGGCTGGTCGCGGTGGCCTTGGCGGCGGCCGGGTGGTGACCGGTGAGGCTGGTTTGGCTGCCGGGGCGTGAGGTGCTTGGCAGTATCCGAGTGGTGGCTGCCGGGGCGTTTCGGGCTTGGCGGCATCCGGGTGTCGGCGGCCGAAACTGATACGGCTGCCGACGCTCCAGGTGACGAGCGCTGGGGCTCGGTCCGCGTCGCGGTCGCTGGTTTCCGAGGCCGTTCGACCGGCGGGCGGCGTCAGCGGGATTCTCGTCCGGCAGCCGGCCGGGGCGTGCGACTGGCTGCCGGGGCGACGATTACTCGGACCAGGTGCTGAGGCGGTTGAGAAGCCGTTCGAGCACCTGCGGGTCGGCGGTGACCGGTTCGCCGGAGACGGGTTCGTCCACCAGCGTGCGCCGGTCGCCCCGGCGCGGGAGGCGGACCTGGCCCGCCGAAATCCCGCCGGGCAGCGCCAGTTCGCACCACGTGGTGCGGCCGCCGCGTTCGCCGGGGCGGACGCCGATCCGCTCGTCGCGCGGCGGCGTCGGGGCGACGAGGTCGTCGTCGACTTCGATGACGAGCCGGTCGCCGCGCAGCTGCAGCCGGACGGTCACGAAGGCGGGCGCGGACGGGCTGCTCTGGTCGACGACGTCGCCGACCAGCCGCACGGCGGCGTTCGTGACCTGGTCCAGCATCGGCATCAGCGACCAGTCGGTCAGGATCAGGCGGACGAACAGCTCGGTGCACGGGACCGCGCTCGGCTGCGCCACCAGCCGGAGGTCGTCCACCTGGGTAGTGCGCGTGCTCAAGCGTCACCCTCCTCCTCGGCGAGCGGTCCGATCGGCCGGGACCGTGCGGGCATCATGCCACCGCCGCCGGACCGGGCTGCGGCGGGAGGGCGGTGTCCGGGAGAACCGCAGGTCACAGGTTCGGGCGCGGTTTCGGGCTCCGGCGGCGGTTCTTGTCCGGCCGTTGTCCACAGTGGAGCTCCTATGCTGGCCCGATGTCGGCAGACTCGGCCCGGTGGGCGATCCAGGACCTGATCATGACCTACGCGGCGCGCATCGACGCGGGCGATCTGGCCGGGGTGGGCGAGTTGTTCCGCGAGGGAACCCTGCACAGCGGGGGCGGGCGGACCGGGCGGGAAGCCGTGGAGAACTGGTTCCGCGCCATCCTGATCCTCCATCCGGACGGCACCCCGAGGACCCGGCACGTGACGACGAACGTCCGGATCGCGGCCGGGGAGGACACCGCCTCGGCGCACAGTTACTTCACCGTTTTCCAAGCCACGGAAGACCTTCCGCTGCAGCCCATCGCGGCCGGGCACTACGACGACCGGTTCGTCCGGCGCGGGGACGAGTGGCTGTTCGCGGAGCGGACGCCGGTGCTGCAGATGACCGGGGACCTGACGCGGCATCTCCGGCTGGACGTCGTGCGGGCGGCCGGTTCCGGGCAGTGACCGCGGCCGCGTCGTCGAAGGGGCGCGCTGCTGAAACAGGCAGTGCGGACTTCGGAACCGGCAGCGCGGACTCCCTCCGGCGAAGGCGACGGTGCGCGGCCCGAGCTGGGAGCTTGGCCGCAGCAGGACCGTCGGACCGCTTACCGGCCGCCGAGGTCCGTGAGGGGAACCCTGAGGGACTCTGAGTCCCTCAGGGTTCCCCTCACGGACGTTCGCGGGAGCGGAGCCGCGCGGCCCGTCTCGCCAGGCGGTGCTCCGCATCCCCCTGGCCAGCGCCGCCGCACACCGCACTGCTGCGGAGAAAGCCCCATGCCGCGGTGGGTACGCCCACAAGTGCGGCATGGAGGGGCTGATCGGGAGACGGCGGCTCAGTCCTGTTTGCTGAGCTTTCGCCGCAAACCCCGGCCGGCGGCGAGCGTCGGGAACGCCAGCAAAGCGCCCGCCCCGAGCGGGATTCCCTGCTGCCACGCGGGAGCGCCGAGCGCGGCGGGCGCGGCCTGCGGGTCGTGGTCGCTGACGCCGCCCCAGCGCGACGGCGGCAGGACGATCACCCGGGCCTTGCCGATGACGTCGTCCACCGGGACGGTCCCGTTCACCCCGCCGCCGCCCTGGCAGCGGGAGTCGCACGAGTTCTCGCGGTTGTCGCCCATCACCCAGAGGCTGCCCTTCGGGACGGTGACCGGGGGGAACGTCTGCCGCACCGACGGCGGCTGGTCCAGCCAGTGGATGTAGGGCTCGTCGAGCGGCTTGCCGTCGACCAGGACGCGGCCCTGGGGGTCGCAGCACTGGACGGTCTGCCCGCCGACGGCGATGACGCGTTTGACGAAGTCCCGCTCGTCCGGCGGCGCGAAGCCGACGAGGGAGCCGAGGCCGCGCAACGCCTTCGTGAAGACGTTGCCCGATTCCTGCGGCGCGATCTCGTTCGCGGTCCACGGCTGCGGGCCGCGGAAGACGATGACGTCGCCGGGGGCGGGGTCGGTGAAATCGTAGGTGACGCGGTCGACGACGACCCGGTCGCCGAAGCAGCCGTCGCAGCCGTGCAGCGTCGTCTCCATCGACGCCGACGGGATCAGGAACACCTTCGCGACGAACTGCTGGATCAGGATCGTCAGCACCAGCGCGATCCCGATCAGGATCGGCAGCTCCTGCCAGAACGGACGCTTCCGCCGGCCCTTCCGGGGCGGTTCGTCCTCGCCGGGACGCTCGGATCCGGACTCGCCGGGGGCAGGGACTTGGGGGATCGGGTCGGCCACGTCGCCAGGCTACCCAGAACCGCCCGCCGGACGGCGGACCGCGGGCGGCCACGATCGGGGGGTCGTGCCGGTGAGCGGGACGGCAACCGGAGGTTTCGCCCGCGGGGAAGGAAAACGGGCCGGAACCGGGGGAGAGATCCGGAATCCGGCAGGGGAGGCGGCGGAGGCGCGGGATCCGGTGGGCGCGGCGGAGGTGAAGCGGAGGTGAAGCGGCACAGGGATTTGGTGCGTCCTGGTTTCAGCGTCGGCATCACCGAGAGACCCGAGCGCCGCGCCGATCGATCGCGGTCAGCTGCTCGACGAACTCCGCGACCCGATGGCTCCACATGTACCGGCCGCGCACAAGCTCGTAGGCGTTGTCCCGGAGCGTCTCCGCCAAAGCCGGACTGCTCTCCAGGCGGCGCAACGCTTCAGCCAATGCCTCGGGAGAACACGGCGCGGCCAGCAGCCCGTTGACGCCGTCGTCCACCAGCGCGGCAAGCGGCCCGACCGCGGTGGCGACGACGGGCACCCGGTTCGCCCACGCTTCGAGCAGGGCGGTCGGGAAGGCGTCGTTCGGGCTGGTCGGGCAGAGGACCAGCGACCCGGCGCTGCGGAGAGCCCGGAATTTCGCGTCTCCGCCGAGGTTTCCGGCGAAGGCGACATTGTCCGCGATGCCGAGTTTCCGGGCGAGGGCTTCGTATCCGGGACGCGCGGCGCCGTCGCCGATGACCAGCAGGCGGGCGGACGGCGCGGAACCGCCGAGGCGCAGGCGCAGCGCGTACAAGAGTTGGTCCAGACCTTTCCAGGCATGGGTCGGCTCCAGGCTGGCCAGGAAAGCCGCGGCGTAAGGACGGTGCGCCGGCGCGGACGGAGCCAAGACCGAAGGGGAGACGGCGTTCTCCAGGACACCGACCTTGTCGCCGAAGCGGGGACGGAAGCGGTCGGCGACGTAGCCGGAGACCCCGAGGATCAGATCGGCCCGGCGGAGCATGAAGCCCTCGGCGCCGGAGTACGCGCGCGCGACGGTGTTGAAGAGCGGGTGACCGTCCTTGGCGAGGGCGGCGGCGTGATAGGTCACGACGACGGGGGTGCGTCCGGCGACTATCGTCGCGGCGTCGGCCAAGCCGGGCACGGGAGTGTGCACGTTGAGGTAATCGGCCTGTTCGGCGCGCAGGATGCGGCGGATCTGAGACGGCCAGCGCGGGTCGAGCGGGGTGTTGGAGAGTTTGGCGAGCGCCGGGAGCCGGTAGACCGGGAAGGCGTCGGCGGACCCGGCGCGGGTGCTGGTGGTGATGACGACGGGCCGCCATCCGGGGACTTCCCGCAGCGCGGCGGCCAGGCTGTGCACGTAGGTTTGCACGCCGCCGACGTCCGGCGGGTAGTACGGCGTCACGAAGACGACGGTGCGGTCTCGGCTCACGGAGGCTCCTGTCCTCATTGGTCCGGTTGGCTGGGCGCGCGCGGATGTGATGGTCTGTGTCGGGGGATGGGGGACTTCGAGGAGGCGCAGGATGTCCGGGATCCGGATGCCGTGGGCGGCGGCGCGGTGCCGCGCGTGCGGCCACGACCGCAGCGAGCACCAGCATTTGCGCGGCGGCACCGACTGCGGGCGGTGCGGCTGCCGCCGGTTCAGGTGGCTGCGGCGGGGCTGACCCCGGGTCAGGCGGCATGCAGCAGCGGGCTCAGGTCGCGGGCCCGGCGCGCGTAAGGGGGAAGCACTTCGCGCAGGTGCCGCCGGTAGTCCTCACGGTGGTCGACGAGGCTGTCGAGGAGCGCGGGCAACGTGGTGTCCCGGACTTCCCCGATGCCGACGACCCACTGTTCGAGCCCGAGGTCGCGCATGATGCCCGCCGTTTTGTGCTCGTACTCGATCGCGAGGCACGGGACGTGCGCGGTGAGGGCGAAGATGACGGAGTGGAAGCGGGTGCCGATCACGAGGTCGGCCTCCGCGTAGAGGGCGCGGGCGTCGCGGTGGTCGAAGGTGTCGTCGCCCAGGACGCGCAGCCGGGGGTGCTCGAGCCCGGCGGCGAGGCGGGTGTTGACGCGGCGGTCGTCGTCGCCTTGGAAGGCGCAGGTCACCTGGGGGACCAGGACGACGTAGTACCCGCGGCCGAGCAGGTGGCGGATGCCCGCGGCCAAGGCGTGCTCGTACCGGTGCTGGCCGGTCTCGTCGAGCCACTGGCGGGCGGTGACCATCGCGATCCGGGCGTCGGCGGGGATGCCGAGGGCGGGGCGCCAGGCGCGGTCGGAGCGGGTTTCGAAGGCGAAGGCGCTGTCGACGCTGCGGGTGAGCAAGCGCGGCGGCAGCCCGATTTCGGCGAGCCGGTCGCGGCTGATGTCCTCGCGGACGAGGACCGCGTCCGCCCGGCCGAGGACGTGGCGGACCAGCACGCGCTGGACCCGGCGCGGGAACGGGCCGTAGGACTGCGGGCCGGTCACGACCCGGACGCCGAACCGCTCGGCCAGCCACAGCGGCAGCAGCAGGAACAGGATGTTCAGGTCGGAGGCGAAGTTCGCGCGGCCGGTCAGGTAGCCGCCGCCGAGGGAGACGACGAGGTCCGCGGACGCGAGGGCGCGCAGTTCGCGCCGCGGTTCGGCGGGCAGCAGTCGGGCGACGGCCAGCAGCGGACGGCGCGGGAGCCGGGCGGCGGCGAGGGCGAGGACGGGCAGCAGGCTCAGTTTGCGCAGGATCCTCCGGAACCGCGGGATGTCCTCCTCGCCGGAGTAGCGGCGGAACGAGCCGAGGTTGGGCACGCCCTCGAACTCCGGCCATCGCGAGGGATGCTCGAAACCGGCGATCGCGATCCGCGCGCCGGGCAGCGCGCGGCGGATCTGGTCGAGCAGGACGCTGAGCAGGGCGGCGTCGCCGCGGTTGCCGCGTTCGAACGCGTTGACGACGAGGACGCGGGTCATCGGCGGGCCTCCTGGCGGGGGTGCTCCGGCGGAGCGGGGAGGGTGCGGCGCATGAGCAGGTCTCCTGGCGTGGCGGTTCGGGGCGAGCGGAGAGGGCGGGCTGAGCAGGGGGCGGGGTTCACGGCTGCACCTCCTGGTAGTGCCGCTCTAGCCGGTCGAGGAACGTGCTGAGGCTGTGGCAGCAAGCGAGCCCGGCCGATCGCGCGCCCATCGCCCGCCGCAGCGCCGTGTCGCCGAGGAGCCGGGAGAGCGCGTCGGCGAGGGCGCGGCGTTCGCCCGGCGGGACGAGCACCCCGTTGTGGCCCGGGCGGACCAGTTCGGGGATCCCGCCGACCTCGGTGGCCGCGACCGCCCGGCCGACGCAGAGGGCTTCCAGCGCGACAGTCGGGAAATTCTCCGGCCACACCGAAGGGATCACCACCACCGAGGCGGCGCGGTACGCGGCCGCCAGCTCGGGCCCGTCGAGCCAGCCGGCGAACCGCACGCGGTCGGCCAGCCCGTGTTCGCTGACGGATTTTTCCAAGACAGCCCGCTGTTTTCCGTCGCCGGCGAGCGTCAGCCGAGCGCGAGGAAGTCGGCGGGCGACGGTCGCGAAGGCGTCCACGAGGACGTGCGCGCCTTTCACTGGTTCGAGCCGTCCGACGAACAGCGCGTGGGCGGCGTCGGGGACCGGTTCGGCAGCACGGAGCGGCACGCCGTTCGGGACGACGTGGATCGGTGTCCGGGGCAGATCGTGCATTACGGCGTCGGCGAGGAAGCGGCTCGGGGTCAGCACGCGGTCGACGGTGCGCAGGCGGTACAGGTAGGCCGGTCGTTGCAGGAATCGCAAATAGGCCAGGCGTGCAGTGTCCATCGTGGACAGTCGGGCGCGGCCTTCGGTGCGGCTGCGGAGATTCCACGACAGCAGGTCCCCGGTCCAGTCTTCGGGACCGTGCACGGTGAGGACCTGTGGACAGGCCGCGGACGCGCTGAGCACGGCGGGACTGAATTCGCCGATGGTGTGCAGGTGCACCACATCTGGTCGGAAAGACCGCAGTGCGGCGGTCACCTGCCGGTAGGCGGGCCGGTGCCAGAAGTAGCCGGCGAAGCGGCGGACAGCACCTCCGCGGATGGCGGGCACCAGAACGTCGGCGAAGACTTCGCGGTCGCTGACGGCGGGGTCGTCGAGCAGATGGTCGGTCGCGATGACGAGGACCTGGTGCCCGCGGCGGCGCAGGCCCTCGGCGATGAGGCGGACGCTACGCTCCGCGCCGCCGGCTTCGAAGCCGACGTTGACGATGTGGGCGATCTTCATCCGAACCTCCCTTGCCGCTCGGGGAAAAGCGGAACCCGCGCAGTGCCAGCGCGGCGACCGCGACGAGGCCGGACGCGAGATTGCCGACGCCCCAGGCCGCCGCGATCCAGACGAGGCTGTGCCGCGCCCCGAGCGCGGCGAGGCCGACGGTGACCACCGCGTAGACGAGATTCGACAGATTCATCGCCGAGAGCTGGCGGGTGACCTTGAGCAAAAACCCGGACCCCGTGTTGAAAGCCACCGCGAAAGCGGAGACCGCGAGGACGACCAGGCAGTTCCGGGCGTCGGCGGCGTAACTCGCGCCGAACAGGGTCAGCACGGGTTTCGCGAGGGCGGCGGTGATGCTGACGGCGGGCACCACGATCGCGAGGATGAGCAGCGCCGAGCGTTTCGCCAGATGCTTGAGGTCTTCCTGTTCGTGCGAGCCTTCTGCGAACAGCGCCTCGCCGACCGCGAACGGCACGGCGTTGACGAAGTTGGCGATCTGGAACGCCACGAAGTACGCCGCCGACGCCTCCGGGCCGAGCGAACGCAGCACCAGCAGCGGAATCACCAGCAGCGGCACGAGATTCAGACAGCTGGACGCGTAATTGCCGAGCGAGTACGACAACGTGGACCGCAGCGTCGCCGGGTACAGGCGGGGCCGCACCGGGATCCGCAGGCGCTGCCGGATGACGACGACGCTGGCGACGGCGGCGACAGCGGAAGCCACCGTGCTGGACAGGAAAATCCCGATCGCGCCCGCGCCGACGAAAACGATCGGCAGGCCGATTTTCACCACGCTCATCAGGACGCCGTTGAGGAGCATGTTGTATTTCGCCGCGCGGAGGGCGACGAACACCGAGTCGGTCAGCAGGTTCTGCGCGACGGCCATCGCCAGCAGAGCGAACAGCGCGACCGCCGGGAACGACCCGCTGAGGAACGACAACCCGGGCGAGACCAGCGGTGCGACGAGGGCGAATCCGGCTCCGAGGACGGTGCCGGTGACGGCCACCGAGGTGAGCGCGGTGCTGACGTGCGCGCCGCGGGACGGCGTCGTGGGCAGGTACCGGACGAGGCTGGAGCTGAGCCCGAGCCCGCTGAAATAGCTCAGCAGGGTCACCGCCGAGAGCAGCGAACTCGCCCAGCCCACCTCGGCGGGCGGGTACAGCCGGGCGACGACGATCCAGAACACGAACCCGGACCCGGCGCCGAGCGCGGTCGTGGCCATGAGGAAGAACGAGTTCCGCACCAGCGGGTCGGATTTCAGCCGGGCGGCGAACGACGGCACGGGCCCGGCGAGTGCAGTCATGCCCGGACCTCGGCCGGGTCTAGTGCCTCGCGGTAGGCCTGTTCGAGGCGCTGGACGTGCTTCGGCCAGGAGAACCGTGCGGCGGCAAGACCGGCGGAGTAGCGGCCCATGGCTTCGCGGCGCGCGGGATCGGCGGCCAGGGAGCGCAGCGTCGCGCGAAGGATGTCCGCGTCGCGGGGGATGAGCGCGATTTGGGTTCGGTCGAGTCCGTAGGAGGCGTATCCCGGGTCGTCGGTGGTGACGACCGGGAGGCCGGAGGCCATGGCTTCTTGGACAGTCAGGGGGAATCCTTCCGCGGTGGAGGGCAGGGCGAAGACGTCGCAGGCGCGGTAGAGGCCGTTGATCTCCCCGGGGCTGAGCGCGCCGAGGTGATGGACGGTGAGATCGGCGGGAAGGTGCTGGGGTCGTTCGCCGGCGAAGACCAGGTCGTAGTCGTGATGGCGGGCGGCGAGGAGCAGGTCGTATCCCTTCTTCGGCACCGGCCGTCCGACGAACAGCACCAGCACCCGGGTGTCGGGCAGCCGCCAGCGTTTCCGCAGCAGCCCTCGTTCTCCGGGCGCGGCGGGGCGGTACTGGGCGGTGTCGACGCCGTTGGGGAGCAGTTCCGCGCTGCCGCCCCGGAATCGGCGGACGAAGGCGGCGACCGAATCGTTGACCACGAAGACCTCGCGACTGGCCCGGAACAGCCGCCGCCCGACAGACTGGTACACCGCGTGTTGGACGGCTCGCACCAGCGCCGACGGGTGCTCGACGACCGCGACGTGCTGGGTCAGGAAAAGCGGGGTGCCGGTCCGCGCGGCTCGCAGCCCGGCGCTCCAGGAGGATTGGTACAGCGTGTCGTGAAGGTGGACGACATCCGCCCACCGCACCCATTCGGCCACGGCACGGGCCAGCCGGGGCCCGAACACCGGATACGGCACTCCGGTCCGGGTTTCCACCCCGTTGAAAGCCGGAACGCGCACGACTCGGACGCCCTCGTCCGCAACCGGCGGCCCGGCGCTCGTCAGCACGGTGACGTCGGCGCCGCGCGCGGCGAGGGTCCGGGCCTGCTGGGCGGCGACGTTCTCGATCCCCCCGACGTGCGGCGGGTAGTAGTGCGAGACGAGCAGGATCCGGAGCGGACGGGAAGACGTCATCGGTACACACTCGTTCCGTTGCTGCTGTAGACCTTGTTTTTGGTGGCGTCGAGAAACCGCAGCGGATAGCTGTAGGTGACGAGATCGCCCTGGTAGAACACGGTGACTTCGTCTTTGCGGACAGTCGGGTAGCCGAGGAGGACGAACGAGCCCGGCTGCACGAGCGTCGGATAGATGTCGTCGCCGGGGCGGCCGTCGATGAGCGTTTGGAGCCGGCTGAGCGTGTAGCGGTCGGATTGGATCCGCGGTGCGGCGGTGTGCTGTTCGAGCCAGGCGATGGCGGCGCGCTCCTGCGGGTGGGCGTAGTAGATGTCGTAGTACTGCCCCGCGTTGTCGAGGTGCAGTTGCGCGGGATAGCCGCCGAACAGCCGGGGCAGCGCGCCGGTGAGGTCGAGGAACAGCAGCAGCGCCGCGGTGGTCGCGGCGGGCATCCGCCACCGCCGCCTGAGCCACGACAGCGCCCAGACCGACCCCATCGCGATGAACGGGGCGAACCCGAACAGCCCCTGCTGGAAGGTGCGCAGGAGGCCGTAGTCCACCGAGAGCTGTGGAAGGGCGATCTCGGCGGCGAGCACGCCCAAAGCTCCGGCGGCGAGGACGAACAGGTCGTGCGTCGGGCGGAACAGCGTCGCGGTGGCGATGACGGTTCCGGCCAGCCCGAGGATCAGCAGCAGTTGCAGCCCGTCCGCGCACAAGGTGCGGAGCAGGCCGTTGACGCGGGGGACGTCGACGCCGAGCCGGTCGAGGGCGGAACCCGCTGCGGTGAGCGGGAGATTGTCGGCGGGGGCGACCTGGGTGGTCGCCGCGGACAGCGCCGCCGGTGCTGCGCCGCCAGTGTGCGGCCGGGTGGAATCGGCGTAGTCGCGCAGCCGTTGCTGCGGGCTGACCCGGGCGGAGCTGAAGATGCCGTAGGCGGTGTCGGAGGAACCGCGTTGCACCTGGTCCGGGTGGAACAGGTCCTGGGCGGTGGCCGCGGCGGTGTGCTGGAGCTGATGCCAGGTGCCGGTGACCGGCCCGGTCCACAGCGCTGAGCACAGGACCGCGATGCCGATCATCGGCCAGGCGACGAAGTCGGTCGCCTCCTTCGGCGCCCGGTCTGCGAGCCGCCGGCGCAGCGGCGGGACCACGCGGATGATCCCGCTGGCGAGTTTGCCGAGCATCAGGACGCCGATCAGCACGTAAGTGGTGGAGTAGTGCGACAGCACGATTCCCGCGAACAGGACGGTGAACGCGATCCTGCGCGCTCGTCGCGGGGCCGAGACGTCGCTCAGGGCCAGGACCGCGCAGCCGAGCAGGAGGAACGCGATCTCCTGACGGCCGAGGAAGGGCATGTCGGTGAAAAACGTGGGGAACGCGAGGAAGTAGATCGCGGCGAGGAGCGAGACGCGTTTCGAGGTGAGGTTCCGTGCCGTGCGGTACACCGCGACCGGTGCCGCGGCGAACAGCGTCGGCAGCACGACTTTGAAGATCGCCAAGCCGGGCAACGCGGTCAGCTTGGCCAGCGAGGCGGGCAGCAGGGTGATGCTCAGACAGGCGTTGTACGCGTCGGGATAGCCGGAGATGTCCCAGTAGCCCTTGGTCGAGGTCAGCTGGAAGAGGAGGTACTCGCGCTGGATGTCGTGCCCGCTGACGTACCAGCCGCGCAGGGATGTCAGCAGCAGCAAAGCCGTTGCTGCGCAGAGGATTCCGAACGCGATGGCTCCGTCGCCGTAACGGCCAGCCTTGAGGACGAGGAACCCGAGCAGCGCCGCGATGATGACCAGCGCGATCAGGCTTGTCGCGCCGGTGAACCCGTTGTTCAGGCGGACGGCCCCGGCGATCGCGACCACCAGCGCGAGAACGCCGAGAACAGCGATGGGCGCGACGTCGCGCACCGGCATCAGCCGCAGCGCGCGCACGGGCGGCGAGGCGCCGGTGAGCCGTCGGTCCAAGAACGCGAGCGCCGCCGCGGTCAGGGTCTGGGCCACGGCGAGGGACACGGTCGTGAGGGGGCGCGAGACGCCGAACCAGGGGAGCACGGTGTTGACCGCCAGTGCGGCCACCATTGCCGCCAACACCGCGAAACCTAGGCCCAGCAACCATTGGGCTTCCCGAGTGGAGACGATCCTGGTGGCAATCCGGCGGCACAGCCAGGCCGGGGCGCCCAACAGCAGCCACAGACCGGCGACGGTCACCAGTACGGCCGGACGCCACGGGCTCAGCTCCACGGCACCGGCGACGAGCACCGACCCGAGCACGACGGTGCGCTGGCTGGGTCTCGTCACGGCAGTACCTCGGCGTAGACGTCTTCGACGTGTCTTGCCACCTCGGCCCAGGTGAACCTCCGCGCTGCTGCCGCGCTGGCCGCGGCGGTCCGTCGCCGGAAGTCCTCGTCCGTCGCGAAGTCGTCGATCGCCGCGGCCAGGGCGGCGGGATCGGCTGGGGTGAGGGCTCCGACGCCGTGCAGGAGTTCGGTGTTGCCGGGAACGTCGGTCGCGAGCACCGGCAGCCAGGCGGCCATGGCTTCGAGCGCGGCGAGCGACATCCCTTCGCGATCCGACGGCAGCACGAACAGATCGGCTTGTTCGTACCGCTGCAGCAGCTCGCCGTCGTGCAGGCGACCGTGGAACCGCACACCCGGAATCCCTTGCCGCTGCACGGTTTCTTCGAGAAGCTGCCGCTGTTCCCCGTCCCCGACGACATCGAGTTCGACCGCGTGGCGCACCAGAGTGAGCGCGTGCAGCAGCCGGGCGAGGTTCTTCTGCGGGCTGAGCCGTCCGACGAACAGCAAGCGCAGCACCGGTTCCCGTCGCGCACGCGGCGGCAGGAAGAACTCGGCGGACACCCCGTTCGGCACCGCGAAGATCCGTGCCGGATCCACCCGGTAGGCGGTGCGGACGAACTCCCGCTGCGCCTCGGTCAGCACCAGCACCCCGGCGGCAGCCCGCAGAACGCGGCCGAAGATGTGCTTTTTGTAGTGCGGCAACAGCCATCCCAGCTTCCCGGACTGGTCGACGTCCAGGTGGAAGTGCAGCAGGAACGGCTGACGCCGGACCGCCGCGGCGAGCGCGACCTGCTCGGGCAGCACCGCGTGGGCGGCATGCAGATGCCACACCGCGGTCTTCGGCGTGCGCAGCAACGCGGGGACGAAGCCGGCGGACACCGGCGTGTGCGCGACGTCGAGCGCGAGCGCCCGAATGGTGTCGACGTCGTGCACGCGCTCGCGCCGCGGCGAATCGCGGGCGCCGACGGTCGTGGTGAGCACGGTGACGTCGTGCTGCCGCGCTTGCTGCACCGCCAAGTGCCGCACCACCGCTTCCATCCCGCCCAGATGCGGCGGGTAGTAAGGCGTGATCTGGACGATCCGGCGGCGGGGCGTCACGGTCTGCCGCCGGTGGCGGAAGCGTTGCCGGGCAGGCGGAACCGGAGGTTCTCCATGCCGCCCGCGACGTTCACCGCGATCGCGTCCACGACGTGCCCGGGCGGGACCGGGAGGCGGAAGTCCAGAGTGGTGAACTGGCCGGGCTCGAGGGTCACGCGCCGCGACACCCCGGCGAGCCGGTCCGCCGACGAGGTCTCCAGCGCCGCCACGACGGTGTAATCCGCGTGCGCCGGACCGTGCCGCACGAGCGCGACTTCGGCGGTGACAGTTCCGTCCCGGAACGTGGGTGTGCCGACGAAATACAGCTCGGTGTAGGTCTCGGGCTGCTCGGTGAAGGACTGCCGGAACAGCGTCCGCGCGGCGGGCCACACCAGGACCGTCACGACCCCGAGCACCACCACCGCCGAAACCGCGCCGGCGAACTTCAGCCAGCCGCGAGCGTTTCCCCGGTCTTCTCCCGCGGAGTCGTCCACGCTCAGTCCGCCATCGCCAGGACGCACTCGGCTTCGCCGGCGCAGAGCACGGTCGCGGGCCCGCGGACGGTGCGCGCCCGGTGGACGGCCAGCTGCGAAAGGTTGCGCAGGCCGTCGCGCACGGCGTGCAGTTTCACTTCGCCGCCGCGGATCCGGTACTCGATCGGCGTTTCGCCGCAGCGGAAGCCGCGGACGTACGCGTCGTTCTTGATCTCCTGCGAGAACGGCATCCCGCCGGACCGGATGTCGAGGTGCTGCCACACGTGCCGGCGGAACACCCACATCCCGGACTGCGAATCGCGGAACGGCGAACGGAAGAAGAGCCGGCTGATCAGGGTCAGCACCCGGTTGCCGATCCGGTGCGAGGGCTTCATCGCCTCCCGGTTCTCGTGGCCGAGCCGGTTGGTGGACAGGAAATCGAGCTGCCGGTCGGCCATCGTGCACAGCAGCCCGGGCAGGTGGTCGAACGGGTAGGTGCAGTCCGCGTCGCCGGTCGCGATCACGTCGCCGGTCGCGGCGGCGAAACCGGCGTGATAGGCGTGCCCGTACCCGCGCAGCGGCTGCAGGATCACCCGCGCGCCGAGGGCGGCGGCCACCTCGCCGGTCCCGTCGGTCGAGGCGTTGTCGACCACGATCACCTCGATCTCGTAGCCGAGGGAAGCGAGCCCGGAGCGCGGGATCGTGGCCAGCACCCGGGGCATGTTGACCCGCTCGTTCAGCGCGGGGATGACGATGGACAGCTTCCGCGGCCGCGGTCTTTCCCCGCAGGCGCCGCGGCTGGCGACCCGGAGTCGGCAGCAGGGCCCGGCGGCCGGGCGGGAGGCGGTGTCGTCCGACGGCGAGGAGCTGGAACGCTCGATGTTCGACGTCATGGAAGAACCTCGGTTCTTGTCTTGTGCTCGGCGGGGGGAGGGGAGCACGGGGCACGGCAGGCTCTCCGGCGGCGGCAAGCGCCGATTGCCCGGCCTCGTCAGGCCGGGCGGTCGGCGTCCGCCGGCGGAGAGCCTGCCGGCGACGGGTCGGGGGGCGGGGTTCTGTTGTGGTCGAGGCGGGCGGTGCGGACGGCCGTGCGAGCGCGCTTCGGCGCCCGGCCTCGTGTATCTGTATCGATGCCGAGGGCCTGGGCGCTACGTGCGTTTAGCGAATTTTTCGTTCGCTCGATCGGGCTAGCGCCGAATGTGGCCGCGATAATAAACGGTCGTCGCAGGTAATGGTGACCGGCGCGGAAAAAACCGAAAGGGATTCGCGTGCGGTTTCACTCGTTCGGCCTAGTCCGGAAAAACCGCGCGACTGGGCCGAAAAGGCGGCATCGCGCGGTATGCCTGCTATGTCCGCCTGTCGTCCGCGCGTGCTTGGACGCGAGTACATGCCTTGCTGTGCAACGGTAATCGGACGCGACTAGTTCCCGAACGACCCGTGCCTGCCCGCCCCTTCGGCGAAGCGCGCGGCACCCGCAAGAGTATCCGCATTCAATGACTGAATCCCGTGCCGGAATTCGTTTTCCCATGCGGATTCCTCGGTCAGAGACTCGCCTTCCAGCAATGCCGCCCGGTCCTCCCGCAGGCACGTTTGCGGAAAGGCCGCGATTTCCCGGGCCAATGCGATGGCGGCGGGCAATGCCTGCCCGGAAGGCACGACGCGATTCGCCAATCCGATCCGGTGCGCCTCTTCCGCGCCGACCGGACGTCCGGTCAGCACGAGGTCCATCGCGTGGCTGCGCCCGATCAGCCGCGGCAGCCGGACCGTGCCGCCGTCGATGAGCGGAACGCCCCAGCGCCGGCAGAAGACGCCGAACACCGCGGTCTCCTCCGCGATCCGGAGGTCGGCCCAGATCGCCAGTTCCAGTCCGCCCGCGACAGCGTGTCCGGACACGGCGGCGAGCACCGGCTTGCGCAACCGCAGGCGCGTCGGTCCCATCGGGCCGTCGCCGTCCGGCTCGGTGCGGTTGCCGCGTCCTTCGCTCACTGCCTTGAGGTCCGCGCCCGCGCAGAACGTCCCGCCCACGCCGTACAGCACCGCGACCGAGGCGTCCGAAGCGTCGAATTCCCGGAAGGCGTCGGCCAGTGCCTCGGCGGTGGCGCGGTCGACGGCGTTGCGCCGCTCCGGCCGGTTGATGCCGATGGTGGTGACCGGACCGTCGTGCTCGACCAGCACAGTGCTCACGCGGGGCCTCCTGCCGAAGAAGCGGGTGTCCGGGCAGCATGCCACGCCCCGTAGGCTCCGGCTGGCAGATCGGCAGGGGAAAGGAATCGCGGGATGGACGCCGAAGCCTTGGCCGCGTTCGGGTTCGAGCTGGGGGTGCTCAAGCGCGTCCGCCGTGCGGGCTGGTGGCAGGCGGGAGTGCGCGACCCCGAGTCGGTGGCCGAGCACAGCCTCCGCGCGGCGCAGCTGGCCGCGCTGCTCGCCGCCGAGGAAGGCGCGGTTCCCGAGCGCGCGGCGTACCTCGCGCTCTGGCACGACACCCAGGAGACCCGCACCGGCGACCTGCCGCACACCGCCGCGCCGTATCTGGCGAAGCCGGAGCCCCGGGCTATCACGGCGGACCAGACCGCCGGATTGCCGCGTGCGTCGGCGGAAACCGTGCAGGCGGCGGTAGACGAGTACGAAACTCGCGAGTCGCCCGAGGCGCGTTGCGCGAAGGATGCCGACAAACTCGAAATGCTTTTCCAGGCCCTCGAATACCGGGCGACCGGAGTCTCCACAGTGGACGAATGGCTCGCGTCGGCGCAGGCCGGGCTGTTCACCGAAACCGCCCGGCGCGTCGCCGAAGCCGCGCTGGCGACGTCGCCGCTGTCCTGGCGGTCTCGTTAGGGATCACCCACATGGGCGCACTTTTGGTTTAACTCCGCCCTCTCTGGGAAAGATCCAGAGTACGACCGTCTCGGGGAGGCACAGGATGAACCGGAAACTCACGGCAATGCTGGCCAGTATCGCGGCGATGGCGGCAACGATCGGATTCGCGGCGACCGCGGAGGCGGCGGGACCGCCGTGCGGCGCGCAGGCGAAAGCGTGCCTGAAGCTGTCGGCGAACACGGCGTGGCTGATGAACAACGGCAAGGTCACCCGCGGCGGCGTGCGCGTGACCGTCGGCAAGCCCGCGTACCCCACGCCGGTCGGCACGTTCCGCGTGCAGTACAAGGATCTTCACCACTACAGCAAGCAGTTCCACGGCCCGATGCCGTACTCGGTCTTCTTCACCAACACCGGAGTGGCGTTCCATCAGGGCAGCCTGAAGGTCCAGTCGCACGGCTGCGTGCATTTGTCGCACGCGGACGCGGTGGCGTTCTTCAACACGCTGCAGCCGGGCGACGTGGTCCAGGTCGTGCGGTAGTCACCCGACGGGCATCGGCCGCCGCAGCGCTTGCCGGCGCAGGCGGCCGAACCCCTTCGGGTTGTTGAACCCGAACACGGCCACCGTCTGGCCGTCGCGGTGGTAGGTGGCGAGGAAGGACTCGTCGTCCGGGCCGCCGTCGGCGAAGCGCACCTCGTCGCCGGGGGAAGGATGCCCGGCGAGCTGGAGCGTCCCCGCGTACTGATCGGACCAGACGTAGCCGCTCGGCTCGTACTCCCGGACCACCTGTCCGGCCAGCAGGTTGGCGACCGCGACCGAAGCCTGTTCGGTGGCGTTCGTCCAATGCTCGTGCCGGAGGCCCGCCGGTCCGTACGCCGCGACGTCGCCCGCCGCGACCACGTTCGGCAGTGAAGTGACCAGGCCGGCGTTGGTGCGCACGCCGTTGCCGATCTCTAGCCCCGAGCCGTCCAGCCAGCCGACTGCGGGGCTCATCCCGATCCCGGCGACAACGACGTCGGCGGGCAGAGTCTCGCCGCTCTCCAGCTGTACCCCGGTGACCCGGCCGGAGGTCGTGGACAGCCCGGCGACCGAAGCGCCGCAGCGGAGCGTGGCCCCGTTCCGGCCGTGCAGGCGCGCGCAGATCGAGCCGAGCTCGGGGCCGAGCACGCGCGCCATGGGCGTCGGCAATGCCTCCAGCACCGTGACGTCCAGGCCCAAGCCGCGGCAGGTCGAAGCGACCTCGGCCCCGATGAATCCGCCGCCGACGATCACGACCCGGGCACCGGTGACCAGCTCCTCGCGGAGGGCGAGAGCGTCGTCCAAGGTGCGCAGAACATGAACTCCGGCAACGGATTCCGTTCCCGGCAAGGCCCGAGCGCGCCCACCGGTCGCCAGGACGACGCCGTCGGCTTCGAGTTCGCCATCGGAGAGGACGAGGCGGCCGGTCGACGGGTCGAGCCGTTCCGCGCGGGTGCCGAGCCGGACGTCCAAGGACGCGAGGTCGTCGGCGTCGAGCAAATCCAGCGACTCACGCGACGCGGTTCCGGTGAGGAAGGTCTTCGACAGCGGCGGCCGGTCGTAGGGGAGATGCGGCTCTTCGCCGATGAGCACCACGCGACCGTCGAACCCCTGTGCGCGCAGCTCCTGCGCGGCGCGGGCACCGGCGAGCGAGGCACCGACGATCGCGACCGTTTTCACGCAGCGTCCTCGGCGGCGTCGGCGAGCACGTAGATCACGCCCTCGTCGACCTGCACCTGGTACGTGCGCACCGGCTGCTTCGCGGGCAGGCACGACGGCAGGCCGGTGCGCAGGTCGAAGAGCGCCGCGTGCAGCGGGCACTCCACGAAGCAGCCTTCGAGCCAGCCGTCGGCGAGCGACGCGTCCTGGTGAGTGCAGGTGTCCCCGATCGCGTACAACTCGCCGTCGGCGTTGAAGACGGCGATGGGCTCGGGCCCCGCGATCCGGACGGACTCGCCCGGGGGCAGTTCGTCCACTGAGCACGCGCGCAGCATTGATTCCTCCGAAGCTGGGGATTGTTGCGTATTGAGGAACACCCGACGTGATACGCAACAGAGTTTGAGCGCGCCGGAGGGGTGCCGTCAAGAGGTTCCGGGGTGGAGTTTTGCGGAGCGCCGTTCCGGGTGAAAGCCGTGGTCGAAGGCGGTTCCGGCGCACGGTGCGGCACCGGGAAGGGTGCTTGACAGCGCCCCGGCCGAGCCTCATCTTGTTCCGTAGAGGGCAACCAGACGCGTAATACGCAACATCGAGTGTGTTCGAGAGGAGCCCTGCCGGTGACCGCTATCGACCTCCCGCAGAGCCTGCTGCCGACTCTGCCCGGGCCGCACTACACCGACCCGGCGATCTTCGCCCGGGAGCAGGAGCGGATCTTCGAAACGGGCTGGTTCTGCGCGGTGCGCAGCGCCGACCTGCCGTCGCCCGGCTCGTTCGAGACCGTGCAGGTCGGCCGCGAAAGCGTGCTGATCGCGCGCGGCCGCGACGGGGCCTTGCGCGCGTTCCTGAACGTGTGCCGCCATCGCGGCGCGCGGCTGTGCACCGACGAGAAGGGTTCGGTGAAGCGCGCTTTCCAGTGCATGTACCACGCCTGGACCTACGGCCTGGACGGAAAGCTTGTCGCAGCACCGAATCTGACCGGAATGCCGGACGTCGACCGCGTCGAGTACGGCCTGACGAAGGTGCATTTGCGCGAATGGCTCGGCTACGCCTGGGTTTGCCTCGCCGAGGACGCACCGTCCTTTGCGGACACTGTGCAGGCCGACGTGAGCGAACGCCTCGGCGGGCCGGGCGAAATCGAGGCGTACGGCATCGAGAATCTGTCGCTGGGCCGGCGCATCGAGTACGACGTGCGCGCGAACTGGAAGCAGATCATCGAGAACTTCATGGAGTGCTACCACTGCGCGACGATCCATCCGGAGCTCACCGAGGTGCTCCCGGAGTTCGCGGACGGGTACGCCGCGCAGTATTTCGTCGGCCACGGCGCGGAATTCGGGTCGGACGTCACCGGGTTCACGGTGGACGGCGGCGACGGCCTGCAGCGGCTGCCGGGCGTCGGCGAGCACCAGGACCGGCGGTACTACGCGATCACGATCCGGCCGCAGGTGTTCGTGAACCTGGTGCCGGACCACGTGATCGTGCACCGGATGTTCCCGCTGGCCCCGGACCGCACCCTGGTCCGCTGCGACTGGCTGTATCTGCCCGAGGTGGTCGACTCCGGCGCGGACCTCGACCGTTCGGTGGAGCTGTTCCACCGGGTGAACCAGCAGGATTTCGAGGCGTGCGAACGGTGTCAGCAGGCGATGGGATCCCGCGCCTACGCCCGCGGCGGCGTCCTGGTGCCGAGCGAGCACCACATCGGCGAATTCCACGAGTGGGTGCGGGCGAAGGCCGGGGACTAGATCAGCGCGCGGATCGCTTTCTCGAAGCCGGTCACGTGGTCGAGCGTCAGCTCCGACGCCTTGTCGGCGTCCCCCTCCACGATCGCCGTCAGCAACGGCGAATGCTCGTCCACGTGTCCGGCCATCCCGCGCAGCCGGGGAAGGAACACGCACCAGATCCGGGTCGCGAGGTTGTCGTAATGGATCAGAGTGTCCTCGAGGAACGGATTGTGCACGCACTGGTAGATCGCGCGGTGAAGCTCGAGGTCGATGCGCAGGAGGTCGGCGTTTTCCTTCTGTGCGGCCGAATCCAGCTGATCGCGCAGCTGCGCCAGCCGCGCGCGATCCGCGTCGGTCGCGCGCGTGGCGGCGGACGCGGCGGCCGCCGGTTCGAGGGTGCGCCGGACCTCGGAGATGTGCGCGAGGTCGAAGATGTTCACGTCGGTGGCGAACGTGCCGCGGCGCGGGTACGCGACCACCAGGCGTTCGGTCTCGAGTCGTTTGAGCGCTTCGCGGATCGGCGTGCGGCCCATTTCGAGCACGCCGCCCGCCCATTCCTCGTTGATCGGGTCGCCCGGCTTGATGTCGAGCATGACGAGGCGGTCGCGCAGGAACTCGTAGGCGCGTTCGGCCAGCGACGGGGCGGTGGCCGGGATGACGTGGTTGACCGGGTTGCTCACCCGCCTTACTCTACAGCGAAGATTGATATATCAGTAGTCGACCAGTTGCCCGATACGGGAGGCCAGCGGGAATGACCACGACGGACCAGCCGCGTTCCCCGGGCGCGGATCTTCCGGAGCACCCGGATTTCCTGTGGCGGGACCCGGAGCCGCGGCGCGCGTACGACGTCGTCGTGGTGGGCGGCGGCGGACACGGCCTCGCGACCGCCTACTACCTCGCCAAGGTGCACGGCATCACGAACGTAGCGGTGCTGGAGAAGGGCTGGCTCGCCGGCGGGAACATGGCCCGCAACACGACGATCATCCGGTCCAACTACCTGTGGGACGAAAGCTCCGGCATCTACGAGCACTCGCTGAAGCTGTGGGAGGGCCTGGAGGAAGACCTCAGCTACCCGATCCTGTTCAGCCAGCGCGGCGTGCTCAACCTCGCGCACAGCCTGCAGGACGTCCGCGACAGCGTGCGCCGCGTGAACGCCAACCGGCTCAACGGGATCGACGCGGAATGGGTCGACGCGGACGGGGTCAAGGAACTCTGCCCGATCGTCAACACCTCGCCGGACGTCCGCTACCCGGTGCTCGGCGCGACCTACCAGCCGCGCGCCGGAATCGCCAAACACGATTACGTGGCTTGGGGTTTCGCTCGCGCGGCCGCCGAGATGGGCGTCGATCTCATCCAGAACTGCGCGGTCACCGGCATCGAGACGCGCGACGGCAAGGTGGTCGCGGTCGAAACCAGCCGGGGCCGGATCGCCGCAGGGAAGGTCGCGTTGTGCGCGGCCGGGCACAGCTCGGTGCTGGCGAAGATGGCCGGGATCGACCTGCCGCTGGTGTCGCATCCGCTGCAGGCGCTCGTGTCGGAACTGCTCGAACCGGTGCACCCGACGGTGGTGATGTCGAACGCCGTGCACGTCTATGTTTCCCAGGCGCACAAGGGAGAACTCGTGATGGGCGCGGGCATCGACTCCTACGCCGGCTACGGCCAGCGCGGCGCGTTCCACATCATCGAGAACCAGATGGCCGCCGCGCTGGAGCTGTTCCCGGTGTTCGCGCGGGCGCACCTGCTGCGGACCTGGGCGGGCATCGTCGACGTGACCCCGGACGCCTCGCCGATCGTCGGGCTGACCCCGGTGGAGAACCTCTACCTCAACTGCGGCTGGGGGACCGGCGGATTCAAGGCCACGCCGGGCGTCGGCGACTGCTTCGCGCACACCGTCGCGAAGGGCAAGCCGCACCCCTACGCCGAACCCTTCACCCTCGACCGGTTCACCACCGGCGCGCTCGTCGACGAGCACGGCGCCGCTGCCGTCGCGCATTAGGAGCCACTGTGCAGCTGATTCCCTGCCCCTGGTGCGGTCCCCGCGAGGAGACCGAATTTCACTACGGCGGCCAAGCCCACGTCGCGTACCCGCAGGAGCCGGCAGCGCTGTCCGATGAGGAATGGGCGAAGTACGTGTTCTTCCGCGCCAACCCGAGCGGTCCGCTCGCCGAGCGCTGGACGCACAGCGCGGGCTGCCGCCGCTGGTTCAACGCCGTCCGCGACACCCGCACCCACGAACTCGCGGCGGTCTACCGCCTCGACGAACCCCGGCCGGTGATCCCATGACCTTCCGCCTCCCCAGCGGCGGCCACGTCGACCGCGACACCCTGCTCCAGTTCACCTTCGACGGCCGGGTCCTCACCGGGCACCCGGGCGACACGCTCGCGTCCGCACTGCTCGCCAACGGCGTGCACCAGGTGGCGAGGAGCGTCAAGCTCGGCCGCCCGCGCGGCATCATGGCGGCGGGCGTCGAAGAGCCGAACGCGGTGGTGCAGCTGGAAAAGCCGTTCCCCGAGCCGATGCGGACCGCCACCACCGTCGAGCTGTTCGACGGCCTGGTCGCGCGCAGTCTCTCCGGGCAAGGCCGGTTGGCGACCGAACCGGATCCGGCTCGGTACGACGCGAAGCACCTGCACTGCGACGTGCTGGTGATCGGCGCGGGACCGGCCGGTCTGGTCGCCGCTCGCACCGCCGCGCAGGCAGGAGCCCGCGTGGTGCTGGTGGACGACCAGCCCGAGCCCGGCGGTTCGCTGCTCGGCTCGAACGAGTATGTGGACCTCAAGCCCGCCGTCGAGTGGGCCCGCGCGATCGCCGATGAACTGCGCGCGACCCCGGACGTGCACGTGCTCGACCGGACCACTGCGTTCGGCGCCTACGACGACGGTTTCGTCCTGGCCGTGCAAAACCGGACCTCCGGTGCGGCCCGGCAGCGCGTCTGGCGGATCCGCGCGCAGCAGATCGTCCTCGCGACCGGCGCGCACGAACGCCCGATCGTGTTCCCCGACAACGACCGCCCAGGCATCCTCCTCGCCAGCGCCGCGCGGACGTACCTGCACCGCTACGTCGTCCTGCCCGGCCGCCGCGCCGTCGTGTTCACCATGGACGACTCCGCCTACGCCACCGCGATCGACCTCGCCGACGCCGGCGTGGCGGTCCCGCTGGTGGTCGACGTCCGCCCAGCCGCACCGGAAAACTGGGCCGCGGCGTGTGCGGAACGCGGGATCGAAGTCCGCACCGATGCCGCGGTGACCGGAACCGAGGGCACTGAGCGCGTCACCGGCGTACGAGCCGCCGGGGAACTTGTCCCGTGCGACACGCTCCTGGTCTCGGGCGGCTGGACCCCCGCAGTCCACCTGTTCAGCCAGCTGCGCGGCGCCTTGCGCTACGAACCCGCGCTCGGCGCGTATCTCCCAGACGGAGAACTCCCGACCGCACGGGTGGCGGGCAGCGCGAACGGCACCTTCGACTTCGCCGGTTGCGTGCGAGAAGGCCGCGCCGCCGCCGGGAAAGCACCAGTGGAAATCCCGCTCCCGGTCTCCGACGCTCGACCGCGCGAGCTGGCCCCCGCGGTCGAATGGCAGATCCCCGGCCCGGAGTCCGATGTGGACACCCGATTCGTGGACCTGCAGCGCGACGCCACCGTCTCCGACGTGCTCCGCGCGACCGGCGCGGGTCTCACCTCGCTGGAGCATGTCAAGCGCTACACCACCATCGGCACCGCACACGACCAGGGCAAAACCTCCGGCATGCTCGCCGCCGGCCTCACCGCCGAAGCCCTCGGCGTCGACCTCGCGGACCGCCGCCCGACCACCTACCGGCCGCCGTACACGCCGGTCGCCTTCGCCGCCTTGGCCGGTCGGAACCGCGGCGAGCTGCACGACCCGGTCCGCGTCACCGCACTGCACTCCTGGCACGTCGAACACGGCGCGGAGTTCGAGAACGTCGGCCAGTGGAAGCGCCCCCGGTACTACCCGCAGCCCGGCGAGGATCTCCACGCGGCCGTACGGCGGGAGTGCCTTGCCGCCCGCACCGACGTGGCGATGATGGACGGCTCCACGCTCGGCAAGATCGACGTCCAAGGCCCGGACGCCGCCGAATTCCTCGACCTGCTCTACACGAATTTGATGAGCACGCTCAAGGTCGGCCGGATCCGCTACGGCGTGATGTGCGGCGTCGACGGCATGGTCATCGACGACGGCACCGTCATCCGGGTGGCCGAGGAGCGCTTCCTCGTCACCACGACCACCGGCAACGCCGCGATGGTGCTGGACTGGATGGAGGAGTGGCTGCAAACCGAGTGGCCGCACCTGCGCGTGTTCGCCACCTCGGTCACCGAGCACTGGGCCACCGTGGCGCTCGTCGGCCCGCGGTCGCGCGAGATCCTGGCCGGGCTCGCGCCGGAGCTGGACGTCAGCAACGACGCGTTCGGTTTCATGGCCTGGCGCGACGCCGAAGTGGCCGGGATCGCCGCGCGGGTGTGCCGGATCAGCTTCTCCGGCGAGCTGGCGTACGAGATCAACGTGCCGTCCTGGTACGGCCTGGCGCTCTGGGAAGCCTTGGCGGAGCGGGGAATCACGCCGTACGGCACCGAAACCATGCACGTCCTGCGTGCCGAGAAGGGCTACCCGATCATCGGCCAGGACACCGACGGCACGGTCACCCCCCACGACCTCGGCATGAGCTGGGCGGTGTCCAAGAAGAAGGCCGACTTCCTCGGCAAACGGTCCTTCTCCCGGGCGGAGAACCTGCGCCCGGACCGGAAACAGTTCGTCGGCCTGTTGCCGGTGGATCCCACCGTGCTGCTGCCGGAGGGCGCGCAGGTCATCGAGACCGCGCACGTCCCGTGCCCGCCGGTGCGCATGCTCGGCCACGTCACCTCCAGCTACCCGAGCGCCGCGCTGGACCGCACCTTCGCGCTCGCGGTCGTCCGCTCCGGCCGGGAGCGGATCGGCGAGACGCTGTACGTCCCGGTCGGCGACGAGGTCGTGCCGGTGACAGTGACCGAATCCGTGCTCTATGACAAGGAGGGGACCCGCCGTGACGGCTAAGACCCTGTCTCCGCTCGCGGAGCACGCGGGCCTGCTTGCCAGCAGCGCCCCAGCCGTGCTTGCTGAGGAACGCCCGTTCGTCTCGCAGCTCAACGTCCGCATCCGCGAAGGCCACGACGCCGCGGCCGTTGTGCTCGGCACCGAACTGCCGGACGTCTGCCAGTTCACCAGCGGCATCGGTGACGTCCTGTGGCTCGGCCCCGACGAGTACCTCGTGCTCGGCGCTCCCGAAGGCACCGAAGCGGCACTGCGAGAAGCAATCACCGTCGGCGCTGTCACCGATGTGTCCGCGCAGCGCACCACCGTGCAGCTCGGCGGACCGGCGGCCCGCGACGTCCTGGCGCACGGCTGCGCGATCGATCTCCACCCGAAGGCCGCTCCGCCGGGCACCTGCGTGCAGACGTTGCTGGCCCGCACCGGAATCGTCTTGCTGGTGCGGGAAGCGGACGAGTTCACCGTGCTCGTGCGCCAGTCGTTCGCCCCTTATTTCGCCGCCTGGCTCGCCGACGCGGCGCTGGAATACCGAGAGGAGGAGTCTTGACCCAGTTCACCTTGACCCTGCACTGCCCCGAGCGCTCCGGGATCGTGCACGCCGTGACGACGTTCCTCGTCGGCAACGGCTGCGACATCGTCGAGCACCAGCAGTTCGACGACGACGTGCACGGGGAGCTGTTCCTGCGCACCGAATTCACCTGCGCCGGACCGGCCACTGTGGACGATCTGACCCGCGAGTTCGACCTAGTGGCGAGGGATTACGCCATGCGGTACCGGTTCTCCGACCGCACCCCGGACCGGCTGCTGGTGATGGTGTCGAAGGCCGGGCACTGCCTCAACGACCTCCTCTTCCGCTGGCGCGCGGGCGCGCTCGGCGCGGAAATCGCGCTCGTGGCGTCGAATCACGAGGACCTGCGCCCGATGGCCGAGGCCGCCGGGCTGCCGTTCGTGCACATCCCGGTGACCCCGGCGACGAAGCCGGAGGCCGAACAGCGGCTGCTGGACCTGGTGCGGGAGCACGACATCGACCTCGTCGTGCTGGCCAGGTACATGCAGGTCCTCTCGGACGAGCTGTGCCAGAAACTGCAGGGCCGCGCGATCAACATCCACCACTCGTTCCTGCCTGGCTTCAAGGGCGCGAAACCGTACGCGCAGGCCTACGACCGAGGCGTGAAGTACGTCGGCGCGACCGCGCACTACGTGACCCCCGAACTCGACGAAGGCCCGATCATCGAGCAAGAAGTGCAGCGAGTGGACCACTCGCACTCGCCGCGCGCGCTCGCGACCGTCGGCCGCGACGCCGAAGCCCTCGCCCTTTCCCGCGCGGTGCGCTGGCACTGCGAGCGGCGCGTCCTCCTCAACGGCACCCGGACCGTCGTCTTCCGCTGACCTATCCCAGGGAGTTCTCATGACCCGTGTCGTGATCATCGGCGCCGGAATCGTGGGCGCGAACCTCGCCGACGAGCTGACCCTGCGCGGCTGGACCGACGTCACCGTGCTCGACCAGGGCCCGCTGCCGCTGACCGGCGGTTCGACGTCGCACGCGCCGGGCCTGGTGTTCCAGACCAACCCGTCGAAGGCGATGACCGAATTCGCCGGCTACACCGTCGCGAAACTGCTCGACCTCGGCTGCTTCGAGCAGGTCGGCGGCATGGAGGTGGCCAGCACCGCGGCGCGCTGGGAGGACCTGAAACGCAAGCACGGCTTGGCGACGTCGTGGGGCGTCGAGGCGCGGCTGATCGACCCGGACGAGTGCGTCCGCCGCTGGCCGATGCTGGACCAGAACCAGATCTTCGGCGCCCTGTATGTCCCGACTGACGGGCTCGCCGTTGCCTCGCGTGCGGTGGACGAGCTGATCAAACGGGCTTCCTCTCGCGGCGCGCGCTTCGTCGGCTCGACCCGGGTCACCGGCATCCAGCAGGCCCACGGCCACGTCACCGGCGTCGAAACCGCGGACGGCGTGATCCCGGCCGACATCGTGGTGTCCTGCGCCGGATTCTGGGGCCGGGAGATCGGCGAGATGGTCGGCATGACCGTGCCGCTGCTGCCGCTGGCGCACCAGTACGCGAAGACCGGCCAGCTCGCCGAACTGGCCGGAGCCGACCCGGTGCACCCGGCGCTGCCGATCCTGCGCCACCAGGACCAGGACCTCTACTTCCGCCAGCACGGCGACCGGCTCGGCATCGGCTCGTACGCGCACCGCCCGATGCCGGTGGACAAGTTCGCCGAACCCGGCGAGGTCACGGCGTCCGCGATGCCGTCGATGCTGCCGTTCACCGAGGACGATTTCGCGCCGTCGTGGGAGGAAAGCAAGCTCCTGCTGCCCGCGCTCGGCCAGACCAAGGCGGAGGAGGGCTTCAACGGCATCTTCTCCTTCACCCCGGACGGCGGCTCGCTGGTCGGCGAATCCTCCGACGTGCGCGGATTCTGGATCGCCGAGGCCATCTGGGTCACGCATTCCGCGGGCATCGCGAAGGCGGTGGCGGAATCTATTGTGGACGGTCGCTCCGAGACCGACCTCCACGAATTGGACGTGCACCGGTTCGAGGACATCCAGCTCGCCCCGGAGTACATCCGCGAGACCGCGCAACAGAACTTCGTGGAGATCTACGACGTCCTGCACCCGCTGCAGCCCCGGCTTTCGCCGCGCGACCTGCGGGTCAGCCCGTTCCACGCGCGGCAGCGGGAGCTGGGCGCGGTGTTCCTGGAAGCGGGCGGCTGGGAACGGCCACACTGGTTCGAGGCCAACGCGTCGCTGCTGAAAGACCTGCCGCACGACTTCCTTCCGCCCGCGCGCGATGCTTGGGCCGGGCAGTTCCACTCGCCGATCGTGGCCGCCGAAGCCTGGCACACCCGAAACCGCGTCGCGATGTACGACATGACCCCGCTCAAGCGCGTCGAGGTCAGCGGACCGGGTTCGCTGGAGTTCCTGCAGGGGCTCACGACGAACCAGCTGGCGAAGTCGGTCGGCTCGGTGACGTACACGCTGATGCTCGACGACGCCGGGGGAGTCCGCAGCGACATCACCGTGGCCCGGCTGGAACCGGAGCTGTTCCAGGTCGGCATCAACGGCAACATCGACGTCGCGTACCTGCGCAGCCGGGCCCCGGAAGGCGTCCGGGTGGAGGACACCACCGGCGGCACCTGCTGCGTCGGCGTGTGGGGCCCGCTCGCCCGCGACCTGGTGCAACCGCTGTCCGCGGAAGACCTTTCGCACACCGGCCTCAAGTACTTCCGCGGCCGCCGGGCCCGGATCGCCGGGGTCCCGGTGACGATCCTGCGACTGTCCTATGTGGGCGAACTCGGCTGGGAGATCTACACGTCCGCGGACAACGGCCAGCGCCTGTGGGACGCGCTGTGGCGCGCCGGACAAGCGTTAGGCGTCATCGCGGCCGGGCGCGGCGCGTTCAACAGCCTCCGGCTGGAGAAGGGCTACCGGCTGTGGGGCACCGACATGACCACCGAACACGACCCGTACGAGGCCGGAATCGGCTTCGCGGTGCGCCCGGCGAAGGGCGAGTTCGCCGGGCGGGCGGCCATCGACGGCCGCAGCGAAGAGACCTCGGCTAGGCGGCTGCGTTGTCTCACCGTGGACGACGGCCGGACTGTCGTGCTGGGCAAGGAACCGGTGTTCGTGGCCGGCATCCCGGCGGGATACGTCACGAGCGCGGCCTACGGCTACACCATCGGCCGTCCGATCGCGTACGCCTGGCTGCCGGGCTCAGTGGAGATCGGCGACGCAGTGGAGATCGAGTACTTCGGCAGGCGAGTCTCCGCGACGGTGGCCGCGGAACCGCTGGTCGACCCCGGGATGGAGCGCATCCGGCGCTGAGCGGAAGGAAACCTGCCATGCGGGACCAGATCGTGAGCGACTTCCTGAACACCCTCGCCCGCCCCGCGATCCCGGCGCCGGCCGGAGCGACGGTCGCGGCCCTCGCCCTCGCGCAGGCGGCGGCACTCCTGAGCCGGGCGGCCGGCGGCGACGCCGAAGCAGACCACCTCACCCGGCATGCGTTGCGGCTGGCCGAAATCGACGCCCACGCCGTCACCCACGACGTGCCCGACCGGGCCCAGCCCGCCGCGGACGTCGTCGCGGCGGCAGGAGAGGTGGTCCGAGTGGCGGAACGCCTTCTGTCCACTGTGGACCCAGCGGCGCTGGCAGACGTCTCCGCGGCCGCCGAAATGGCAGGCTCCTCGGCGAGGACAGCGTCCGTCGCGGTCGAATCGCGAAACGGTTTCGCAGTCGGTGCTGATGCGGTGACCGAACGGGCCGCGCGGGTGACGGAGGCGGTGCGCTCGGGCGCGCACAGCGGGGTGTGAAAGCGGCGGTGGCCGGGGAATGGCAAGATCTGCGGTGTTCTTCAGGAGACCCCGTTCCCCGGAACACCGCAGACCCGCAGTGAGGATCGCCGCATGGCTGTGCCGCCCCTGCTCACGCTGAACAACTCCGTCACCGTCCCGCAACTCGGACTCGGCATGTACCAGGTCCGGCCCGACCAGGTCGCGAAGGTCGTCGCGACCGCGTTCGAAGCCGGGTACCGCAGCATCGACACCGCCGCGATGTACGGCAACGAGGCCGAGGTCGGCACGGCGGTCCGGGAGTCCGGACTGCCGCGCGAGGACGTCTTCGTCACCACGAAGGTCTGGAACACCGACCACGGCTACGACAACACCCTGCGCGCGTTCGACCGCAGCGCCGAAGCGCTCGGGGTGGGCCCGGTCGACCTGTACCTGATTCACTGGCCGAAACCGGAACTGGACCGCTACGTCGAGACCTGGCGCGCGCTGGAGCTGCTGCTCAACGAGGGCCGCGTGCGGGCGATCGGCGTGTCGAACTTCGGCATCGACCACCTGCGCCGGCTCCTCGACGAGACCGACGTCGTGCCGGTGGTCAACCAGGTCGAACTGCACCCGTGGCAGCAGCAGGCCCCGCTGCGCGCCTTCCACGCCGAGCACGGCATCGCGACCGAAGCGTGGAGCCCGCTGGCCCGCGGCAGGTATTTGAACGACCGGGTGATCACGTCGCTGGCCGCGAAGTACGGAAAGACGCCCGCCCAGCTCGTGCTGCGGTGGCATCTGCAGCTGGGGATCATCGTGATCCCGAAATCCGCGACACCCTCGAGGATCCGGGAGAACGCGGCGGTGTTCGACTTCGAACTGGCCGAGGACGATCTGCTGGCGCTGGCCGAACTCGACTCCTGAGCGGAGGCCCGGCTCCACCTCTCACGACGCAGCGGCAACGCCACCCGGCCGAGTGGCCGGTTGAGGTCAGCGCCTGGGATCGACCGCGCGGCGACCCTAGCCTCGACCGTGGACGAAGGGAGGCGTCGTGGTCACGGTGGGGCAACTGCGGGACGTGAAGCCGGGGGTCTGGGTGGACGCCGCGCGAGGGTGGCGCGAGTTCGCCTGCCAATCGGCGCAGGCCAGTGCGGACATTCGCAGCCAGGTCATCGCGAAAGTCGAGACCGAGTGGAAGGATTCCGCCGGCAGCGACGCGCGCACCGTGCTCGGCGATCTCGCCAACGAGTACGACTCGGCTTCGGATTTGATGAACGGCGTCGTGATGGTCCTGGTCGGCTTGGGCGACGCGGTGGAGGTCGCGCAGCAGGAGCTGAGCAGCGCACTGCGGCTGGCGGAGGCCCACCACCTGCTGGTGAACGACGACGGCAGCACCACGCCGGTGGATGCCGGCGACAAGGACGCGGCCGAGTGGAAGGCGAAGCTCGATCCGGTGTTCCGGGACGCCCTCCGTGCCGCGACCGAGGCGGACGGCATTGCCGCGCAAGAGTTTCACCGGCTCGCCGGGGACGTGAAGATCACCAACCCCGACGACGCGCTGAAGGAACAGACCGCGGCGGCCCAGGACGAGATCGCGATGATCCGGGATTCGCTTCCGCGCGGGCAGAGCCCCGAGGCGGTCCGCGCGTGGTGGAATTCGCTCAGCGACAAGGAAAAAACCGATCTCGAACGCGCGGTTCCGGTCGAACTCGCCGGCCTGGACGGGATTCCCGCCGACGTCAAGAAGAGCCTCCGCGGTTCCGGGCCGCTCGACCGGGTCGCCCTCGTCCAGTACGCGGCCGGCCACTGGAACGACCCCAGCACCGACTTCAAGGACAAAACCCCGAGCAACCACGAGAAGGACAACTGCGCGAACTACGTCTCGACCTCGCTGGCCGCGGCCGGGATGCCGGAAAACGAGAGCTGGACGAACAAGGAGGTGCTGCGAGAGCTGCACAACTTGATCACCGGCGACCACGACGCGGCGACACCCAGCTGGGGCGGAGCCTCGGCACTGCACGACTACCTGCTCAAGGACACCTTCAGCGAGGTGGTGCCGCGCCAGGACGCCCGGCCTGGCGACGTCGTCTTCTGGTCCAACGACCAGGACGGGATCCATCACGTCGCCGTGGTCACCTCCGTCACTCCGGACGGCGACATCCACTATTCCCAGCACTCCGAACCGGCGGTCAACGCCAGCATGAACGGCCGCGCCCGGGTCTCCGGCGGACAACCGGTCACGTTCGTCCGCGTGGACCCGAGGCCGGCTTACCCGCCTGCTCAGCGATGAAGACGAGGAGGACGCCATGGGCTTCACCTTCATGCACCAGCAACCGCCCGGGGTGAACGCGGCCGGAAACGCCGCCGCTCAGGTCGCGCGGGACGCCTTGGCGGACTTGGGGAATTGTCTCGGCCCGAGCGCCGGCGCCGCTGCTGCGAATCCCGGGTGGACCTCGTCCGGCCCGCTCGCCGAATGCGCCGGCGCCTGGTCGGCGCACCTCGCCGAGCTGATCAACCGGACCTCCCGGCTCGCCGAAAACCTGCACCTGTCGGCGAACTTGTACGACGAGGCCGACCGTCGGTCCGCGGCGGTGCTGAGGGATTTCCATGCGCAGCCGAAGTGATCGATCAGGCGATCCGGCGGCTTCGCCGTTTGTGCGGGAACTGGGCGCGGCCGTGCTCGCCCGAGCCGGCCAGGGAACAGAACCGCTGGATGATTGATTCGGTGAAGAACATGTGCGGAAGCCGGGAAGCACGCCTCCCCGCTGCGGCGAAGCCGATCCAGCCGGGCCGTTAGCCCCCGCGCCCCGGCGCGGTCAGGCGGCGCGCCCCGAAAACACAACACCGCCCCAGCCCAACGCGGGCTGAGGCGGTGCCGAGGACGAGAAATCAGGAAGCGCGAATCCCCGCCGCCGCGAAGTCCGCCAGCTGGGCCGGTTCCTTGAGGAACGTGCGGAAGCTCTGCGTGCCGCGCTGCTGGACCTCGTCGATCGACGTGCCGGACAGGCCGACGAACGGGTAGTCCGCGGGCGGGCCGGAGCCGATGGGCATCGCCGGGGAGCCGATGACGTCCGGTTTCGCCTTCGACAGCTGGGAGACCCAGTACGAGGATTCGGGGATCCAGCCGTCGGGCAGGCCGCCGATGGAGTCGAGCGAGGACTTGCCGGTGAGCGCGTTGAGCACGTCGGACGCGGGCTTGCTCTGCACGGCCACGTGCACGCAGCTGCCGTGCACCTGCGTCAGGTCCTGGTTCCAGCGCGCCGCCGCCGTCTCGACCGGCTTGGCGATCTGCGGGGTCACCACGATCCGGATGTCGGTGCGGCCGCCGTTGCAGCTGGCGGCCTGCGCCTCGGCGCGGTTGTTGAGCACGCTGTCGGCCCAGTTCCACCCGACGACGCCGAGCGTCGCCAGCACCACGAGCCCGAGGGCCACGAGAGGCCACTTCGCGATCCGCCTGCGGGGAGCCTTCTTGGCGACGATCCGGTGCGATCCGGTCGTCTCGCTGCGGCCCGCGGGCCGCAGCGGCGGATCGAGGGGGTGCGGCACCGGCTCCTCGGGCAGGTTGTGACGCCCCATCGTTGTCCTTTCGTGATGTGCACAACACGCTCAGTCATGCAACCAAACCGTTATCACTCTATCAGGCCAGCGACCTGCGGTGAACATTGTTACGCAGAGTTGTCGGCTCGGTGTTCGGGCGACTCCGGCGGCTTCGCCGGGTCGGCGAGAAGCCCGCGGCAGAGGCCGATGAGGCGGGCCCGCAGCGGCGCGGCCCGCTCGGCGAATCCGGCCTGGGCGCGGGCGTAGGAGGCCCGCCCTTCGGGGGTCTCGATCGGCACCGGCCGGTAGCCGTAGTCCGCTAGATCGTACGGGCTGGCCCGCATGTCCAGTTCACGGACGTCCGCGGCGAGCGCGAAACAGTCGCCGACCAGTTCGGCGGGCACGAACGGATCGAGCTTGTACGCCCATTTGAAAAGATCCATGTTGGCGTGCAAACAGCCCGGCTGTTCCAGCGCGACCTGGGATTCCCGCGTCGGTTCGAGCGTGTTGCGCGGCCGCGCCGGGTCGGTGAAGAAGCGGAACGCGTCGTAGTGCCCGCACCGGATGTCCATCGATTCCACGACCTCGTCGGTTCCGGCGGACCCGAGCCGCAGCGGGACCTGCGCGTGCCGCACCGAGTCCGCGGGTTCGCGGTAGACCATGGCCCATTCGTGCAGCCCGAAGCAGCTCAACCGAGGCGACCTCGACGCGGTGGCCGACAGCAGCTTCAGCACGAACTCGGCGGTGCGCGCCCGGCGTCCGGTGAAGGCCGCCGGGTCGAGCAGCACTCCGGCGTCGGTCTCGGCGTAGGCCGGACGGTCGAGGAACCGCCGCGCGGACGCGCCCGCGAGCACCACGCCCGGACCCGGCTGCCAGCGTTCGAGATGCCCCGGCCGGTGCGAGTAGTAGGTGAACAGGAAATCCAGCACCGGATGTTTCTCGTCCCGCGCCCGGCGTTCCTGGTGCGGGACGGTCCACGCGCGCATCCGCTCGGCGTGCGCTCGCTCCCGGGCCTGCCAGTCCGCCTCGGCGAGTACGACCGGCGCGCTCATGCCGCCGCCTCCTTGTCGCGTTTCACGCTGGCTGTTGGGGAGGCGGCGGCATGAGTGCCGATGATTCGCTTGCAAGCTGCGCTCATGCCGCCACATGGGTGCCGTCGCGCACGGTGCCCACGTATTCCTCGACGAGGTCTTCCAGCGCCACCACGCCGACCGCCGCGCCGGAAGCGTCGAGCGCCCTCGCGAGGTGGCTGCCTTCCTTGCGCATGGCCGAAAGCGCGACGTCGAGCCGCGCGTCCGAGCGCAATTCGGTGAGCGGCCGGGTCTTGTCGTCGGGCACGACCGTGCCGGGGTCCTGGCCGACGAGGTCCAGCACGTCCTTCACGTGGATGTAGCCGGTGAGCGAACCGTCCTCTGTGCACACCGGGAACCGCGAGAACCCGGTGGTGGACACCGCTCGCTCGACGTCGCCGAGCGTCGGCCCGCAGGGGAGCGTCGTGAGTTCCGAGGTGGGCACCAGCACGTCCGCGACAGTCTTGGCGACCGACGACAACGTCTGCGAAAGCCGTTGGTGCTCGGACTGGTCGAGCAGCCCCTCCTGGCGCGATTCGCTGAGCAGTTCGGCGAGTTCGTCCGAGCTGTACGCGGTCTCCAGCTCGTCCTTCGGCTCCACCTTCATCAGGCGCAGCAAGGAATTCGCGACGAAGTTGAGGAACGCGATGATCGGGTTCGCCACCTTGACCCACGCCACGTGCACCGGCACGAGCCACAGCGCCAGCCGCTCCGGCTCGGCGATCGCGAGGTTCTTCGGCACCATCTCGCCGATCAGCACGTGCAGCATGGTGATGAACGCCAGCGCGATCGCGAACGAGATCGGGTGCAGCAGCTGGTCGGGCAGGCCGAGCAGGTCGAAGAACCCGGACAGCCGGTGCGCGACCGCGGGCTCGCCCAGCCGGCCGAGCAGCAGCGAGCAGATGGTGATCCCGAGCTGCGCCCCGGCGAGCATCTGGGACACGTGCTTGCTCGCGTTGATGACGATCTGCGCGCGGGTCTTTCCCTGCTCCAGCAACGCTTCCAGCCGGTCGCGGCGCGAGGAGATCAGGGTGAACTCCGCGCCCACGAAGAACGCGTTGGCCAGCAGCAGGACCACGACCAGTGCGATGTTCAGCCAGTCGCTCACGCGGTCACCTCGCGTTCGGCCGGGCGCACCTGGACCTCGGCGACGCGGTGCCGGTCCATGCTGGTGACGGCGAGCCGCCAGCCGTCGACCTCGACCTCGTCGCCCTCGGCCGGGATCGCGCCGAGCCGCTCCAGGATCAGCCCGGCGATGGTTTCGTAGTCGCCCTCGGGCATCCGGAAGCCGGTGACGTCGCGGACCTCGTCCGCGCGCAGCTGCCCGGACACCAGCCAGCGGTCCGCGCCGAGCTGCTGCGCGGCCGGGGCCTCGCGGTCGTCGTGCTCGTCGCGGACGTCGCCGATGATCTCCTCGACCACGTCCTCGAGCGTGACCAGCCCGGCGGTGCCGCCGTACTCGTCCACCACGATCGCGAGCTGGTAGCGCGAATCGCGCAGCCGGTTCAGCAGATCGTCGCCGGGCAGCGATTCCGGCACCGTCGGCACCGGGCGCATCGCCGAGCGGATCCGGGTGGTCCCGCGGTCGGCGGCGGGCACGGCGAACGCCTGCTTGACGTGCACCGCGCCCTGGACGTCGTCGAGATCCTCGGTGTAGACCGGGAATCGCGAGAACCCGGTGCGCCGGGAGATGTCGATGAGGTCGTCGATCGTGTCGTCCATGGTGAGCGATTCGACCTGCACGCGCGGGGTCATCAGCTCGTCCGCGGTGCGGTCGCCGAAGCGCAATGAGCGGTCCAGCAGTTCCGCGGTGGACGTGTCGAGCTTCCCGCTTTCCGCGCTGGAGCGGACGATCGAGCCCAGCTCCTGCGGCGAGCGCGCGGACCGGAGCTCCTCCTGCGGTTCGATGCCGAACTTGCGGACGAGGAAGTTCGCGCTGTTGTTCATCAGCGTGATGAGCCAGCGGAACAGCGCGGAGAACCGGGCGTGGTAGCCGGAAACCGCGCGCGCGGTCGGCAGCGGCCGGGCGATCGCGAGGTTCTTCGGCACCATCTCGCCGAGGATCATCGACAGGAACGTGGCCAGCACCAGCGCGACCGCCACCGCGACCCCGGACGCCGCCGGTTCGGGCAGGCCCACGGCGTCGAGCAGCGGGCGGACCAGGTCGCCGATGAGCGGTTCGGCGAGGAAACCGGTGATCAGCGTGGTGAGCGTGATCGCGACCTGCGCGCCGGACAGCTGGAAGCTCAGCGTGCGGTGCGCCTTCTGGACGGTGCGCGAACGCTTGTCACCGACCTGGCGGACGTCCGCGTCGACAGTGCTGCGCTCGAGCGCGGTCAGCGAGAACTCGGCGGCCACGGCGAGGCCGGTGCCGATCGTGAGAAGAAGGAAGAGCAGCACGCCGAGCACGGAAAGCAGGACGTGGATCACAGCGCACCGTCCGGGACGCTGGAACGGACGGCGGGCGGGAAGCCGGGTCGGGCGGGACCCGGCCCGGTACTGTCACCGGGCGATGGCGCAGCGCGCACGGATGGAAGTCACTCCTCGGCATAACGGGTTTGTAGTGCGACGATGCCGACAATCGTACCGGGTCCGGACAGCCTTGCCGCGACAGGACGCGAACCCGGCGCCGGTTTTTCGCTCCCGCCGCCGCTCAGCCAGCGCTCTTCCGGCCCGGACGCGATGCGCGGGCCGCCGAGGTCCGTGAGGGGAACCCTGAGGGACTCTGAGTCCTTCAGGGTTCCCCTCACGGACTTTCGCCGGAACGGAGCCACCTGTCCACTGTGGTGGTTCAGCGCGGACGGCGGCCGAGCAGCGCGACGAGCCGATCGGGCGCCGCGGCGGTGCGGCCCACCGCGACCGGCGGGTCGAACAGCCCGAGCCCCTGCCAGTCGTCGATCATCGGGCGCAGCACGTCGAGCAGCCGTCCGGCCAGCGGGCCGGGCACCGGATTCGGCCTGCCGAGCGCGGTGGCGAGGTCCCAGCCGTGCACGGCGAGGTCGAGCGTCATCTGCCAGCCGTACTCCTCGGCGGGCACCAGCCCGAACGAGACGTGCACGGTGCGGCGCAGCGCGCCGGGGGAGAGCCACGCTTCGCGCGCGGCGGCGGAGGCTTTCTCCCAGACCGAGAGCGGGTCGTCGCCGAGCACGTCGCCGTCGTAGCGGGTGCCGACCTCGTCGAGCGTCGCCCCGGCGAGCAGATGCGGTACCCAGAGTTGTTCGACGGCCAGATGGTTCACCAGATCGCGTACTGACCAGTCGGTGCACGGCGTGGCGCGGGCCCAGTCGCCGGAGCCGGCGGCGTGCACGGCTGCGTCGAACACGTCCAGTGCGCTGCCGTGGGCGGCGAGGAGATCCACGGGGCACATTGAACACGAACCCGGCCGATCGCGTCGGAGGCTAGCTCCGCGCGCCCGGCCGGTGCCGCCGCACGGTCTCCTCGACCAGGTCGAGCACCGGGCCGAGGTCGTCGCCGGGCAGGCCCATCGCGAGGTGCGAGACGAGCCCTTCGAGCACGAGTTCCAGGAACGCGGTCAGCACGCTGACGTCGACGTCGTCGCGCAGGTTGCCGGCTTTGCGCTGCCATTCGAGCCGGTCGCGGGTCGCCTCGGTCAGCTGCTGCGAGCGTTCCGCCCACCGGCCGCGGAACTCCGGGTCGGTGCGCAGCCGCCGGGACACCTCCAGCCGGGTGCCGAGCCAGTCCGCCGGATGCTCGCTGTTGCCCGCCAGCAGGTCGCGCATGACCTGGACCAGGCCCTGTTCGGCGACGACGTCGGCCATCCGCACCGCGTCGTCCTCGGCGAGGGCGAGGAAGAGCGACTCCTTGTCGCGGAAATGGTGGAAGATCGCCCCGCGCGACAAACCGGTGGCTTCTTCCAGACGGCGAACCGTGGCACCCTCGTAGCCGTAGCGTGCGAAACACACGCGCGAGCCGTCGAGGATCTGGCGCCGGCGTGCGTCGAGGTGATCCTGGCTGACCCGTGGCATCCTGAAATCCTGACATCGAGGACCGGGTTCTCGCAATCCGTACGTACGTACTGTGACGAGACGGCGGAACGCATGCGCGCCGTCACACTGCCGGGTTCTCGGCTGACACGACCGGGCCGGTTGACTACGCTGTGCACATCACGACTGGCATCTCACGACGTGAGCACCGGGAAAGGGAGCGGCCTTGGTCATCGGCGAGTCGGGCCGTGCGCGCGGCGGTTTCGCCATGGACGCGGCGGAGCTGACCGCCGTCATCCGGCTGTGGGAGGACCAGCTCGGCAAGATCGACGCCGACGGCCGCGCGATCGACGAGATCCTCGCGGTGTTCGCCGCCCCCGGAACCGACCCGGCGAGCGCGGAGTACGCCGCGGCCGGCGCGGATTCGCTGCGCACGCTGCGCGACCAGAACGAGGCGCTGCGCCGGTACGCCGCCGGTTACCTCGGCAAGCTGCGCACGGCGCGCGACCGGACGGCCGAGGCGGACCAGGCCGGCGCCGATCTCGGCCGCGGCCGGTAAGCGGACGACCCCCGGCTGCGCACGAAGGGAACCAGGTGGACGGCAAGCAGATCTTCGACAACTTCCGCGGCGGCGACACGTCCGGCCTGCGTGCCGCCGCGGCGAAGGTCCAGGAGCTTTCGGCGGCCTACCTGGAGCGCGCACAGAGCGTGAAAAGACCTGCAGGAGCGGATGGCTCGCTCGTGGACCGGCGACTCCGCGGACGCGGCGAAAGCCGGCGCGGGGCCGGTCGAGGCCGGGTTCCGGGAGTCCGCCGACCCGCTCGACCTCACCAGCGCGTCCATGGACACCCAGGCCAGCAGCTTCGAAAGCTCCCGGCACGCGGTCGTCGACGTGCCGCCCCGCCCGGAGCGCCCGCAGCCGTGGGCCGGGCCGCTGCGGGCGGTGCTGCCCGCTTCGGCCGCGCCAGTGTCCTTTCAGGACGGAATCGACCGGTTCCACGGCGCGAACGAGAACAACGTCCGGGTGATGGAGCAGTACCACGGCGTCACCGCGAACACGAAACGCGTGCTGCCGAAGCAATACGGCCCGGTCGTCCCCGACAGCGCCGCAGTCCGTCGGACCACTTCGGACAGCACCGCCACGCAAGCCGCCACGAGCCACGACCGCAGCGGCCCCGGGGCCGCCGTCCTGCCGACCCCCGTGAGCGAACCGTCCCAACGCGGCTCCGGTGCGGCGATCGGCGGCGCCCCCGTCGGGCAGGGCGGCCCAGGCGACGGCCTGCACTGGCGGCCGGACTACCTCCTCGAGTCCGATCCCGAGGGCGCTTTCGGCGTGGACGGTTCGGCGACCCTGCCGGTTCTCGGCGACGAGGAGGAGTAGCCGGTGGCCGATCCGGCGGGACGAGTGGATGTCCCGGTCGAAGCGCTCGCGGCGCTGGCCGAACGCGAGCAGGTGGGCCGGCTGCACGTGACGCTGCGCCCGGATCCGGCGTGGCTGTCGGAAACCGAACGCGACGAAGCGGCGAAGCGAGTGGACGACGCGCTCGCGCTGGCCGGCCTGGTCGACTCGCGCGGCCGGGCCACCGTGGACTTCCTCGACTGGCTCCCGCTGCTCGTGCGCCCGGTAATCGAGTACTACGGCTGGGTCGCGACCGGCGACCGGACCTATGGCGTACTCGCCGCGGCCAGCGGATTGCAGGCAGTGCTCGCGGTGTCGGACGGCGAACACGTCGGCGTCCAGGAGATCGACCGCGAACGCGTGCTGGAAACGCTCGTCGAACAGCTGCCCGCGGTCGGCCCGGGCGGCGGGTACGTACGCAGCGTGCGCGTCGCGGACCTGACCGAAGCCGCGCGCCGCGGCGAGGACGCTTTTCCGTTGGACCCGGTGTTGTCGGACGTGCTAACCCTGGTGCAGCGTCCGGTGCACGGCAGCGGAGAGCTGTACGCGGGACGACGCGACGACGTCGGCCGGTACGTCCGGCTGGAAGAACCATTGCACTACGCGGACACGGACTGGGGCCGGTACCTGAGCTACACCGTCGGGGCCGGACCGGACGCGGAAATCCGGATCGGGCCGGCCGGCCCGGCCGAGCTGTGCGGTGCGCTGCGGGCTCTGGAGCGCACCCTGAACTGAGGGGACGCTCCTTGCGCTATCCGGAAATCGAACCGTACGACCGCGGCCTGCTGGACGTCGGCGACGGCCACCACGTGTACTGGGAAACCTGCGGCAACCCGGATGGCAAACCAGTAGCCGTCCTGCACGGCGGCCCAGGAACCGGCTGCAGCGAAGGCATGCGCCAATTCTTCGACCCGGCGCGATACCGAATAGTCCTTATGGACCAACGCGGCTGCGGCCGAAGCACCCCGCACGCAGGCGACACCCTCGACGCACTGAAGGCGAACACCGCCGGCCACCTGATCGCAGACCTGGAACTGCTGCGGGAAAAACTGGACATCGAACGCTGGCAACTCTTCGGCGGCTCGTGGGGCTGCGTCCTAGGCCTGGCCTACGCTGAACGCCACCCCGACCGAGTGACAGAAATCGTCATGATGGGCCTGGCCACCGACCGCCAGCTGGAAATCGACCTGCTGACCGGCGGCCTAGCCGGAATGTTCCCAGAGGCTTACGCGAGATTCCGTGACGGCGTACCGGAAACCGACCGAGACGGCGACCTGGCAGCCGCCTACTACCGCCTCCTCACCAACCCGGACCCCGCAGTGCACGGTCCCGCCGCACAAGCTTGGAGCGACTGGGAATCCGCGATGCTCCCCGGCGTGCCACCCTCTCCGAAATTCGAAGACCCCCGCTTCACCCTCGCCTTCACCCGCCTGGTAACCCACTACTTCTGCCAAGGCTGCTTCCTGGAAGACGGCGGAATCCTCCGCAACGCAGGCAAACTAGCCGGAATCCCCACAGTCCTAGTACAAGGAATCCTGGACCTGAGCAGCCTGGCAGGCACCCCCTGGCTGCTGGAACGCGCAATCCCAGACGCAGAACTAATCCTGGTAGGCGGCGCAGGCCACACCACCGCAGTCCCGAACATGGAAAACGCCCTAATCACAGCCACGAACAAATTCGCCACCCGTCCGTGAGGGGAACCCTGAGGGACTCAGAGTCCCTCAGGGTTCCCCTCACGAACCACCCACCCGCCCACGAACGAACCCGCAGCCGCCGCACCCAACTCACCAGCACACCCACAAACCGCAGCCGAAGCACCCAACTATCGAGGCACCCACACCACCCCCGCACCCCGATACGAAGCCAAAATGCGTTCTGAGGGTGTTTGTCAAGGCATCTTTCCAGCCTTGACAAACACCCTCAGACCGTCATCACAATCAGGCTTCGGGGTGCCCCACGCAACCCCCAGCGATGTCGCCGCCAGGCGACGAGCCGTTCAGGGAATCATCAACGCAGGCACCCCCACAGAACTAAGCGCCTCCGCATTCCGAGCCTCCCGAGCAGCCTCAGCCTGCCGCAACGCAGTAACCCGAGGCGGAACCCGATCCAAATGCCACTCCGCCAACACCAACGCGACCTTAGCCTGCATCTCAGTCCGCAACCGCAAGAACGAATCCGCCGGATCCGCCCCCACCTCGCCAAGCAACAACCACCAAGCCCAAGCAGCAGCCCCGGCATTGGCAATAAAGTCCGGAATCACCGCCACCCCACGCGCGGACAGAGCAGCCTCAGCCTCAGGCGTAGTAGCAGCATTAGCCGCCTCAACCACAACCTTGGCCTTCACGAGATTCTCATTATCCACCCGCAACGCATAAGAAATAGCCGCAGGAACAAAAATATCCGCCTCCACAGAAACGACAGCCTCCCGAGGAAGCAACTGAACCCCGTCAGGCAACCGCCCCCGGTCAACCTCCCCGAACCGGTCCCGCAACTCCAGCAACGCAGGCACGTCCAACCCTTCCGGGTCATACAACGTCCCAGCAGCATCCGCGACAGCGACGACCTTCATCCCCGCTTCATGCAGGTACCAAGCCGCGCCACCTCCCATAGTCCCGATCCCCTGAATCGCGACCGAAGTCTCGGCAACCCCCCATCCCCACGTATTCGCGGCGCCAAGACAAGCCTGCGCCACGCCATAGCCACCAATCACGTCCCCCAGCAACTGCCCCCCGGGAACAGGCGCATTGAGCCCAGCCTGAACCCGCCGGAGCGTCCGAGCCGGATCAGCCGACCGGCGGATGGCAGCGTGGTACGACTGCTCCAGCCCCAGCTTCGCGAAAACCTCGTCGATGAGGTGCTGCGGCACCCCGAGATCCTCCGCAGTCACCCAACTGGCGTCCAGCCAAGGCCGCAGGAACTCGCAGAAGCGGGTGAGCACGCCGGTCGCGCGCGGGTCCTTGGGGTCGAAGTCGATGCCGCCCTTCGCGCCGCCGACCGGGAGGTTGAACGCGGCCGTCTTGTTCGCCATGCCGCGCGCGAGGTCGGCCACCTCGTCGACCGTGCAGCCGGCGCGCATTCGCGTGCCGCCCGTGGCGACGCCGGAGACCAGGCTGTGCACGACCAGGTAGCCGCGCGCGCCCGTGACCGGGTCCGTCCACGTGAGCTTCATCAGCGGTTCGGCGATCCGCGTGTCCATCGAGCCACTCACCTCCTCGGGTCCGCCGGCGGCGCGTGTCGCCGCCTGCTTCCGAGGGTGCTGCCCGATCGGGGCCCGCGTCCATTTACCGAATGTGCACGAAGTTGTTTAGGGTTCGTACATGGAGCTTTCGTTGCACCGCTTGAGGATGCTCCGCGAACTGCACCGCAGGGGCACGGTCACCGCGGCTGCCGCGGCGTTGCATTACACCGCTTCGGCGGTGTCGCAGCAACTCGCGCAGCTGGAACGCGACGTCGGCGCGAAGCTGTTCGAACGGCTCGGCCGCCGCGTGCAGCTCACCGAACTCGGCATTCTGCTCACCGAGCACGCCGAGGAGATCCTGGGGTCGGTCGAGCGCGCGACGCTCGCGCTGGAGGAAGCGCAGGGCTCGATGTCCGCGCGGCTCACCGCGGGAGTCTGGGCGTCCGTAGCGTCCGGTTTGCTGCCGACCGCGCTCACCTCGTTGGCCGCGGATTACCCGGGAATCCAAGTGCGGACGAAGGAACTGGCCCCGGAAGCGACCGCGGACGCGGTCCGGGACGGCACGCTGGACCTGTCGTTCGTCATCGACTACTCCGATGCCCCGATGGAGTGGAGCGACGGGCTGGAGCGCGCGGTCGTCGCGGTGGAACGGCTGCACGCCGCGGTCCCGGCGGGCGCGCTGCCGTCCGCCACGGCGCCGCTCGACGCGCTCGCCGAGCACCCGTGGATCCTGGCGAGCCCTAAGTCCCATTTCGGCCGTGCGATCCGGATTGCCTGCCAGCGGCACGGTTTCCAGCCGAAAATCAATCACGAGGTCGAGGAACAGTCGACCGCGATGGCGATGGTGGGCGCCGGGCTCGGCGTCACCCTGGTGTCGGATCTGGGCCTGCGGCTGCTGCGCCCGCCGGGGATCGACGTGGTCGCGCTCGCGCCGCCGTTGCTGCGGACGGTGTCGATCGCCTATCGCCGCACGGAGATCCGGCGTCCGGCGTTGCATCTGGTGGTCGCCGCGGTGCAGGACGCCGCGGCCGAGCTGGGGCTGGGCACCGAACCCGCCCTGCCTTGATCCGGGGTGCCCCGGATGGAGCAGTGGCCGCGAGTGTGATCTGTCCGGTGAACTCCCAGGTCAACATGGATTACGGGTTCCTTATCGATCGCCGCCGAAGCTTCGCGGCCCTGTTTTTGTCAGACCCCGCGTGTAGCGTCGCGAAGCGACGAGGTCCGGCCCCGCGGACCTCCTGATCCGGACGGCGACAGATGACTGCAGTGCACGATTTTCCGGACAGATCCGGGAGCGCGGCGAACCTGACCGCGCGGGTGCTTGCCGACCGCGCGGAGGGGGAACAGTACGTCGCTTCGGTGTGTTTCAAGCACGGCCCGCCGAGACTGCTCGGGGTGGAACTGGAGTTCACCGTGCACCACACCGGCGACCCGGTCCGCCCTCTCGACCCCGATGTCCTCGCCACGGCGCTCGGCCCGCACACCCCGCGGACGCTGCGCCCCGACAGCCCCGCGATCCCGCTCCCGGCCGGTGCGCCGGTGAGCCTGGAGCCCGGGTGCCAGGTGGAGATTTCCGCTCCGCCGCAGGCCTCGCTGCGTGATCTGCACGCGGCTGTGGAGGCCGATCTCGCTCATCTCACCGGTCTTCTCGCCCGCCACGGCCTCGAACTCGGCGCCGCGGGCATCGACGAGCACCGGCCGCCCCGGCGCATTCTGCGCACGCCCCGCTACGCCGCCATGGAACGCCGGTTCGCCCCGATCGGGGCGGGCGGCATCACCATGATGTGCAGCACCGCGGGCCTGCAGATCTGCGTGGACGCGGGCGAAGCCCACGAGGTCGCCGCGCGCTGGGCGGCCGCGCACGCGATGGGTCCGCCGCTTCTCGCGCTGTTCGCGAATTCCCGCGTGCACGCCGGAGCGGACACCGGATTCGCCTCGGCGCGCTGGCTCGCGGTGCTGGAAACCGAACCGGTCCGCAGCCAGTCGCCCGAGCCCGGCGACGATCCGGCGCGCGAATGGGCGCGCCGGATGATGGACACGCCGCTGATGGTGTTCCCGCGCGGCGAACGGCCGTGGGACGCGCCGGAGGGGCTCACCTTCGCCGAGTGGATCGGCGGCCGGGGCGCGGCCACGGTGCTGCGCCGCCCGACGGTCGCGGACCTCGACTACCACCTCACCACGATGTTCACCCCGGTGCGGCCGCAGGGCTACCTCGAACTGAGGTACCTGGACGGGCAGCCGCCGGGGGAATGGCTGCCGCCGGTAGCGCTGGTCACCGCGCTGCTGGCGAATCAGTCCACAGTGGACAAAGTGCGCGAGGTGTGCGCGCCTGCGGCGGGCCGCTGGGTCGATGCCGCGCGGCGCGGAATGGCCGACGCGCAACTGGCGGCGGTCGCCAGGGAACTGGTGGAGCTGGGCGTCGCCGAGCTTCCCGCCACCGGGCTTCCCGACGAGACCGTGCACGGGCTGGCGGCCGGGCTGCGCGCCCGGGCCGCCGGAGTGCCGCGCCAGGACCGATGAGCAGGACCGAGATCACCGCCGGGCCGCCCGGCGAACCGGACTCGAGGAGTCAGGACCGATGAGCACCATCCCCGAACAGAACCCGTTGCTGGAGCTGAGCCCGCAAGACCTGCGGGCGCACACGGCCGCCGCCCTCACCCGGGCGCGCGAGCGCAGCGTGGCCCTCACCGACGCGGTCGACGACGAGGACCTCGTGCGGCAGCATTCGAAACTGATGTCGCCGCTGGTGTGGGACCTCGCGCACATCGGCAGCCAGGAAGAGCTGTGGCTGGTCCGCGACGTCGGCGGCCGGGAGCCGCTGCGGCCGGACATCGACGACCTCTACGACGCCTTCCAGCACGCCCGCGCGGACCGTCCGGCGCTGCCGCTGCTCGGCCCGGCGGAGGCCCGCGCGTACGTGAAGGAAGTTCGCGACAAAGCGTTCGACGTCCTGGAAACCGCACCGCTGGACGGACGGCGGCTCACCGAGAGCGCGTTCGCGTTCGGCATGATCACCCAGCACGAACAGCAGCACGACGAGACCATGCTGGCCACCCACCAGCTGCGCAAGGGCGAACCGGTGCTGCACGCCCCGGAGCCGCCGCGCGCGCCCGCCCGCAAGCTGCCCGCCGAGGTGCTGGTGCCCGGCGGCCGCTTCACCATGGGCACCACCGCCGAACCGTGGGCGCTGGACAACGAACGCCCGGCGCACGAGATCGACGTGCCCGCGTTCGTCCTGGACACCACCCCGGTCACCTGCGGCGCGTACGTCGCGTTCCTGGAGTCCGGCGGTTACCGGGAGCAGCGGTTCTGGAGCGAGCCCGGCTGGGCGTACCTGCAAGAGCACGACATCACCGCGCCCCGGTTCTGGCGTCGCGAACCGGACGGCTGGTGGCGCACCCGCTTCGGCGTGCACGAGCGCGTTCCGGAGAACGAACCGGTCGTGCACGTTTCGTATTACGAGGCCGAGGCGTACGCGCGCTGGGCGGGCAAGCGGCTGCCGACCGAGGCGGAGTGGGAGAAGGCCGCGCGGCACGACCCGGCGAGCGGGCGGTCGCGGCGATTCCCGTGGGGCGACGAGGAACCGACCGCCGAGCACGCCAACCTCGGACAGCGCCACCTGCGCGCGGCCGAGGCGGGCGCGTATCCGGCCGGCGCGTCGCCGCTGGGCGTGCACCAGCTGATCGGCGACGTCTGGGAATGGACGAGCACCGATTTCCACGGCTACCCGGGCTTCTCGGCGTTCCCGTACCGGGAGTACTCGGAGGTCTTCTTCGGACCGGAGCACAAGATCCTGCGCGGCGGGTCGTTCGGCACCGACGCGGCGGCGATCCGGGGCACGTTCCGCAACTGGGACTACCCGATCCGGCGGCAGATCTTCTCCGGCTTCCGGTGCGCGCGCGATCCGCGCCCGGGCGAGGCGGGCTAGCCGGATGTGCCGTCATCTCGCCTATCTCGGCGTGCCGGTCTCCCCGGCCGAGCTGATGTTCGCCGCGCCGCACGCGCTGCTCGTGCAGTCGTACGCGCCGCTCGACATGCGCGGCGGCGGTTCGGTGAACGCCGACGGCTTCGGCCTCGGCTGGTACCCGGAACCGGGCGCGCCCCCGCAGCGCTACCGTCGCCGCGAACCGTTGTGGACCGACCAGACGCTGCCCGCGCTGGCCGCTTCGGTGCGCACTCGCGCGTTCGTCGCGGCGGTGCGCAACGGCACCACCGGCATGCCGGTCACCGAAGCGGCCGCCGCGCCGTTCCTGGAGGACCGCTGGCTGTTCAGCCACAACGGCGTGGTCCGCGGCTGGCCCGGTTCGATGCGCGGGCTCGCCGGACGGCTGGACGTCACGGAGCTGTTCACGCTCGAAGCGCCGACGGATTCCGCGCTGCTGTGGGCACTGCTGCGTGCCCGGCTGCGCGCGGGGGAGGAGCCGCTTGAAGCGGTGACCAGCCTCGTGCGCGAGGTCGAGGCCGTCGCCGCCGGCTCGCGGCTGAACCTGCTGCTCACCGACGGCGAACTGCTCGTCGGCACCGCCTGGACGCACGCGCTGTCCGTGCGCCGCACCGAAACCGGCGTGGTGCTGGCGTCCGAGCCGTGCGATCCGGACCCGGCCTGGACCGCCGTGCCCGACCACCACGCCGTGCGCGTCACCGCGGCCGACGTCGACGTTCTTCCCCTGACCCTGGAACGGAGCACCGCCCGATGACCGAAGCGGACCTGGAGAGCCATCGCCGCGACGTGACGGCCGAACTGCGCGCGGACGTGCGCGAGGGGCTCACGGCCGACCAGAAATGGTTGCCGCCCAAGTGGTTCTACGACGCCGAAGGCAGCAGGCTGTTCGAGAAGATCACCGCGCTGCCGGAGTACTACCCGACCCGCAGCGAGCGCGAGGTGCTCGCGCAGCGGGCGGCTGAGATCGCCGAACGCACCGGCGCGCACACGCTCGTCGAGCTGGGTTCCGGATCGAGCGAAAAGACCCGGCTGCTGCTGGACGCGCTCACCGCGCACGGGACGCTGGAGGCGTTCGTGCCGATGGACGTGTCGGAGACCGCGCTCGCCGAGGCGGCCGCGGCGATCACGGCGGACTACCCGAAGCTCGACGTGCGCGGGGTGGTCGGCGATTTCACGCAACACCTGCAGTTGCTGCCCGGCACCGCGCCGCGCGTCGTCGCGTTCCTGGGCGGCACGATCGGCAACTTCCTGCCCGGCGAGCGCTCCGAATTCCTGCGCTCGGTGCGGGACGTGCTCGGCGAAGGGGAGTGGCTGCTGCTCGGCACCGATCTGGTGAAAGAACGGGAAACGCTGGAGCGGGCCTACGACGACGCGGCGGGCGTCACCGCGGCCTTCAACCGCAACGTGCTGCGCGTGATCAACGCCGAACTGGGCGCGGACTTCGACCCGGACGAGTTCGACCACGTCGCGCACTGGGACGCCGATCACGAGTGGATCGAAATGCGGCTGCGCGCGCGGAGCCGGACGCAGGTGCGCATCCCGGGCGCGGACCTGACCGTGCCGTTCGCCGAGGGCGAGCACATCCGCACCGAGGTGTCGGCGAAGTTCCGCCCCGGCGGCGTCGAGGCGGAGCTGAACGCCGCCGGGTTCGCGCTCGAACAATGGTGGACAGACTCACAGCAGCGGTTCGGGGTGAGTTTGGCAAGATCAGTGCGTGCGTAACCCTCTCGCGGCGCTCGCCCGCAAGCTCGGCACCCAGCCCAGGCTGATGGGCGCGTCGCGCGCCGTCATCGCGACCGACCGGCAGCTGCACCGGTGGTTCGGCGGCCGGATCAGCCTGGTGGGCCTGGCCGGCCTGCCGTCGCTGCGGCTCACCACCACCGGAAGGCGCAGCGGCCTGCCGAGGAGCACGAACTTGCTGTACTACCCGCACGGCAGCGAGTTCGTGCTCACCGGCTCCAACTGGGGCCGCCCGCAGAACCCGGCCTGGACGCACAACCTGCGCGACAACCCGGCGGCGACGGTCGCGCTGCGCGGGCGCGAGATCGAGGTCAAGGCGCGGGAGCTGAAAGGCGCGGAGTACGACCGGATGTGGGCGGAACTGCTCGAATTCTGGCCGGGCTACCAGATGGAACGGGACGAGGCGAAGCGGGACTTTCCGGTGTTCGTCCTTACCCGCTGCTGAGCGGGCCGTGGAGGGGGAGAACCGATGTACAAGTTTCACGGCTGGTTCGACCTGGCGGAATCCCCGGGCGAGCCGGAGTGGGGCGAGGAGAAGTTCGACGAGCTGATCGAGGACGTCCGCGAGCGTGTCGACGCGGTCGACTGGATGTCCGGCGAAGCGCGGCTGAAGGTCTTCAACGGCATGTTTGTCTTGTGGGTGAACGGCATGCCGAACCACACCGGGGTACACCGAGCTGAACTGGACGAACTGCTGGGGTACATCGCCCGGGTGCTTCCCGGCTCCCACGGCATCTTGTACGAGTGGGACGAAGAGTCGAGCGAGTGGCCCTGGCCTTACGGTTACCGGGTCCGGGTCATGGCGCGCGGCGAGATCAGCGTCCGGACGGACCCGTTCCTTTCGCCGCTCCAGCCGGTCGTCGAGGACCCCTGATCGGCGGTCGCTCGGCAGACCCCCGCACTTCCTCCTTTTGCCGGTGCCCGGCTTGGCCGGATTATGCCAGTCTCGGTGACGCCCCGTAATCAGACGGGTGCGCAACCAGGGGAGAATCCACGTGCGCGGATCGAAAAGAGCACGAACCGGAGCGCTGGTCGCGGCGATCGCGACCGCACTGACCGGGTTGGCGGGCACTGCCGTCGCGGCGCCCGCCGGCCCGGCGGCGCAGGCCCGACCGGCCAAACCCGCGGAGATCGCGCGCACCGCGCCGGTCAAGTGGGAGGACTGCACCAAAGAACAGCTGCGCGGCGTCCCGGAAGACCAGGTGAAGCTGTACAGCTGCTCGCTTTACCGCGTGCCGATCGACCACGACGACGCGTCGCTCGGCAGCATCGACATCGCGCTGATGAAGCGCGCCGCCAAAATCCCCGGGCAGCGGATCGGGTCGCTGTTCCTCAACCCGGGCGGCCCGGGCGGGTCCGGGCTGCGGATGCCGATCTCCGGCGACCGCTTTTTCCGCCCGCAGGTGATGGACCGCTTCGACCTCGTCGGGTTCGACCCGCGCGGCGTCGGCGCCAGCAATCCGCTGCGCTGCTTCACCACGGCCGAGGACGCCCAGGACGTCCAGAGCCAGCTGCTGCCGGTTCCGTTGTCGCGCAAGGAAATCTCGAGCACGCTCGCCGGGTACCGCGACTACGGCCAGTTCTGCCGCCGCAACGCGGGGGCGCTGCTGGACCACATGTCCACCCGCGACGTCGTGCGCGACCTCGACCAGCTGCGCGCCGCGGTCGGCGACCAGCAGCTGACCTACACCGGCTTCTCCTACGGCACCCTCGTCGGGTCCACCTATGCCGCGATGTTCCCGAAGCAGACGCGGGCGATCGTGATCGACGGGAACGTCGACCCGCAGCTGCGCACCAACGACGGCGTCACCTACGACCTGGCGCGGGCGCAGGGCTTCGAGATCGCGCTCGACGGCTTCCTCAAGCGCTGCGCCCAAGCCGGCGGCAAATGCGCGTTCAGCGCGGGCGACCCGCGGGCGAAGTTCGACGAACTGCGCGAGCACGTGCGGACCGACCCGATCACGCTGCCCGGCGGCCAGAAGCTGGACCTGGCCAGGCTGATCGGCGCGGCGTCGAGCGCGATGTACTCGCCGGATTCGTTCGGCGAGCTGGCCGAGGGCCTGCAGCAGGCGTACTCGGTGCTGCACCCGTCGCTGCAGGCCCAGTCCGCGCGGAACGTCGCCCTTTCCGCCGGCCGCGGCGGTCTGCTCGACCTCGTCCCGGACAGCCCGTACGCCGGCAACGACTCGTACCTCGCGGTGAACTGCGCGGACAAGCCGATGCGGATCAAGCAGGAGCAGGTGCCGGGGATCGCGGGCAAGGCGGACCGGGAATCGCCGACGTTCGGCCCGCTACCAGGTGTTCTCCGACATCGCCGCCTGCCCGGTGTGGCCCGCCGCGAAGACGTCCGACCCGTACCGCGGGCCGTGGCGCGCGAACACCGCGACGCCGGTGCTGGTGGTCAGCAACTTCTACGACCCGGCCACGCGGTACCGGTTCGGCCAGCGGATGGCCGAGGAGCTGGGCAACTCGCGGCTGCTGTCGGTCGACTCGTTCGGCCACTGCATCCTCGGCAGCGCGCGGGGCGTGGACGACGCGACCGCCGCGTACCTGATCGACCTGAAGGTGCCCGCGGACGGCCAGGTGTTCCAGCCGGACCGGCAGCCCTTCACCCCGCCCGCGAAGGGCTGATCGGTTGATCTATCGGTCGATCTTCTGTCAGAACCGGGCATAACGGCACAACCCTCTTGTCAGCGGTCGGCGGATCGGTGAAAGTGTCCGCCAGAAGTTCACCTGAGGGGAGTTGACGTGCGGCGCTGGGCGGGCGGGTTCGGCGCGGCCGCGGTCCTTGCCGGGACCGCGGTGCTCGCCGGTTGTTCCGGCTCGCCCGCCCAGCCCGGTCCGGTCTCGGTTTCGCGCTCGGCCTGCGGCGACGGCTGGGCCGCGCCGCCGGCCGGGCCGCAGACCCTGCAGGTCCGCAACGACGCCGCCGTCACGATGGAAATCGACCTCGTCGACCCGGCCACCGGCACGGCCTTCGGGGAGCTGGAAGGCGTCGGCCCGGGCACGACGCGCGCGTTGCCGGTGAACTTCGCCAACGGCGCGTACGCCCTGCGCTGCGCGCCCGAGGACGGCACGCCGTTCGTCGGCCCGACGGTCCAGGTCACCGGCGGCGCGGACCGCCCGGGACCGGCGGTGGTGCCGGTGACCAACGCCGATTTGCTCGGGCCGCTCAAGCAGTACCACGGCTACGTCGCCGACGGCCTCGGCACGCTCACCGGCCAGACCGCCGCGCTGGCGCAAGCCGTCCGTTCCGGGAATCGTGGTGCGGCGCAGCAGGCCTGGCTCAGCGCGCACCTCACTTATGAGCGGCTCGGCGCGGCCTACAACGCCTTCGGGGATTCGGACGGCGCGATCAACGGCACCGCCGCGGGGTTGCCGGAAGGGGTCGCCGATCCGGGCTTCACCGGATTCCACCGGCTCGAGAACGGCTTGTGGCACAACGAAGCGATGCCCGCGTTGAGCCCGGTCGCCGACCGGCTCGACCAAGCCGTCCAGAAGCTGCGCACGTCGTTCGCCGACGCCCAGATCGACCAGAACGACCTCGGCCTGCGCGCGCACGAGATCATGGAGAACACCCTCCAGTTCGAGCTGACCGGCCGCACCGACTACGGCAGCGGCTCGAACCTCGCGACCGCGGGCGCGAACCTCACCGGCACCCGTGCGGTCCTCGACGTGCTGCGTCCGCTCCTGACCACCCGGTTCCCCGGCTTGAAGGACCTAGACGCCTGGATCGCCCGCACCGATCGCGATCTGCGGACAGTCGCTGGCAAACCACTGTCCACCTTGGACCGGAAACAGCGGCAGCGGATCAACGCCGACGTCTCCGAGCTGACCGAACGCCTGGCCCCGGTCGCGGCGATCGCGGAACCGAGGAGGACCTCGTGACCCTGGGGCGGCGCGCGTTCCTGCGCGGAGCGGCCGCCGCCGGGGCGGGTGCGGGCCTGGTCGGGCTGTCCGGAAGCGCGACGGCGGCCGGGGGAGCGGTGCCGTTCCACGGTCCCCGTCAGCCGGCCGTGCTGGCGGAACCCGCGAGACATTCGATCGTCGCCGCGTTCGACGTCGTCGCCGAGAACCGCACCGAACTCGCCGCGCTGCTCAAGGAACTCACCGACCGCGCGCGGTTCCTCACCAGCGGCGGCGCGCCCGCGTCGGTCGGGATCACCGGACCGCCCGCGGATTCCGGCGTGCTCGGTCCGGAAGTCCCGAAAGGACAGTTGTCGGTGCTCGTCGGCGCCGGTGCGTCGCTGTTCGACGACCGCTACGGGCTCGCCGCGCGCAAACCGCCGAAGCTCAAGCAGATGCCGATGTTCCCGGACGACGCGCTCGATCCGCAGTGGTGCCACGGGGATCTGAGTCTCGTGCTCAACGCCGCCGAACCGGACACCGTGCTGCACGCGTTGCGCGACATCGCCCGCGCGACCCGGGGCGGGATGCAGCTGCGCTGGAAGATCGACGGGTTCAGCTCGCCGCCGCGTCCGGCCGGGACGCCGCGCAACCTGCTCGGCTTCAAGGACGGCACCGCGAACCCGGCACCGTCCGAAGCGGACAGTCTCGTGTGGACGGACGACGGCGGCAGCTACCAAGTCATCCGGCTGATCCGGATGCTGGTCGAATTCTGGGACCGGGTGTCGATGTCGGAGCAGGAGAACATGATCGGCCGCCGCCGCGACACGGGCGCGCCGCTCGACGGCGCGGCCGAGCAGGACGCGCCGCGCTACGCCGAGGACCCGATCGGCACCGTCATCCCGCTGACCAGCCACATCCGGCTCGCGAACCCGCGCACCCCGCAGACCGACGGACAGCGGATCCTGCGCCGCGCGGTCAACTACGACCGCGGCGTGGACGCCAACGGCAACCTCGACATGGGCCTCGTCTTCACCTGTTACCAGCGCGACCTCGAGCAGCAGTTCGAGGCCGTGCAGAAGCGGCTCGCCGGGGAGCCGCTCACCGACTACGTCTCGCCGTTCGGGGGCGGGTATTTCCACCTGTTCCCGGGCGTGACGGATCCGGCCGACCACTACGGCCGGGCAGTGCTGGGCTGAGCGGAAGGAGTTCTGCAGTGAAGCGGACCAGGAAGCGGGCCACCGCGGCGGCCGCGCTGGCGGCGACCGCGGCGCTGGCCGCGGCGTGCGCGAGCAGCGCGGCGTCGACCTCGGCGCCGGCGCACGCGATCGCCGCCGAGACGTTCACGACGTCGACGCCGGTCAAGAACGTCGTGGTGATCTTCGGCGAGAACATCTCCTTCGACCATTACTTCGGCACGTATCCGAACGCCACCAACGAAAACGGCACCCCGTTCCACGCCGCGCCCGGCACCCCGAAGGTCAACGGCCTCACCCCGGACCTGCTGCAGCACAACCCGAACGCCTACAACCCGAAGCGGCTCAGCCCGGACCAGGCGCTCACCTGCGACCAGGCGCACGACTACAAGAAGGAACAGGCCGCGTTCAACGGCGGCAAGATGGACAAGTTCGTCGAGTACACCGAGAAGGACAAGTGCACCGGCCAGCCCGTGCTGTTCGGCGAGCCCGGCCTGGTGATGAACTACTTCGACGGCAACACCGTCACCGCGATGTGGAACTACGCCCAGCATTACGCGCTGAACGACAACTCCTTCAACACCGTCTTCGGCCCGTCCAGCCCCGGCGCGATCAACCTCGTCTCCGGCCAGACGCACGGCCTGCAGCCGGTGGATTCGGTCACCGGCGAGCCGAAGGTCGACCCGCACACCGCGGCCTCGCCGGACTCCCGCGGCGTCGGCACGATGATCACCGACCCGGACCCGGCGTTCGACGACTGCTCGGACAAGAACCACACCGCTAAGGACAACCTCGGCGCGTTCCAGGGCCGCAACGTCGGCGACCTGCTGAACGCGCGCGGCGTCACGTGGGGCTGGTTCGAGGGCGGCTTCCGGCCCACCGGCGAGGCGAACGGGTACGCCGTCTGCGGGACGAAACACCCGAACGTGGGCGGCCAGGCGTCCGTCGACTACAGCCCGCACCACGAACCGTTCCAGTACTACCAGTCGACCGCGAACCGCAAGCACCTTCCGCCGTCCTCGCTGCACGCAGTGGGCCAGCAAGACCAGGCGAACCACCAGTACGACGTCCGCGACTTCAACGACGCACTCGCCGCGGGCACCATGCCTGCGGTGAGTTTCCTGAAGGCACCGGAGTACCAGGACGGGCACGCTGGCTACTCGGATCCGTTGGACGAGCAGGCTTTCGTGGCCGACGAGATCAACCGGATCCAGGCGTCGCCGCAGTGGAAGAACACCGCGATCGTGCTGGCGTACGACGATTCGGACGGCTGGTACGACCACGTCGCGCCGAAGATCCTCAACGGCTCGCACGATTCGGCCCAGGACGCTTCGGTGTGCACGTCGAAACCGGTGAAGCTGGGCGGCTTCGCGGATCGGTGCGGCTACGGCCCGCGGCTGCCGCTGCTGGTGATTTCGCCGTACAGCAAGGTGAATCACGTCGACCACACGATGACGGACCAGACGTCGGTGCTGCGGTTCATCGAGGACAACTGGCACCTGGGCCGCATCGGCGGCGGCTCCTTCGACGCGATGGCGGCGCCGTTGACCGGGATGTTCGACTTCTCGCACCCGAAGGCGAAACCGCTGAAACTGGATCCGAAGACGGGCGCGGTGGTGGGTTAGCCGCGCAGGAATTCGTCGAGCAGATCGCCGAACTGTTCGGGTTGTTCGAGGTTGACCGGGTGCCCGGCGTCCGGCACGCGGATCCAGCGCGTGCCGGGTGCTTCGCGGTCGAGCAGTTCGGCGGTCCGCACGATGTCGGAGGAGTCGAGTTCTCCGGTGATCACGAGCGTGCGGACCCGGATCTCGGCGACCTGGTCGACCGCGCGGAGTTCCTCGGCGGTCACCGGCGCGGAGTGCTCGCGCGCGATGGTCTCCCGCACCATCGAGCGGCACGCCTCCCGTACCGCCGGATCGACCTCGTCCGCGCTCCGGTGCGGGCCGTCGACCCACGACCGGAGCAGGCATTCGACCACCTGCTCGCGGCTGGTGGCCGAAGCCATCTCCCGTTCGAGGCCCAGGATGTAGGGATCGTGGAACTCCATCCCGCTGAGCCCGGGGGAGGAGAGGACCAACGCGCCGACGCGATCCGGATATGCGAGCGCGAAGTCCGCGAACACCCGGCTGCCGAACGAACAGCCGACCAGCACCGGCTGCTCGACGTCGAGCGCGTCGAGGAGTTTCGCGGTGTCCTCGTGGTGGGAGAACGCGGATTCCGCACTGGTCGACCCGCCGTGGCCGCGTCCGTCGTACCGGATCACGCGAAAACCTTCGGCGAACTGCGCGAACTGCGGGTCCCACATAGCGCGGGTCATCGCGCCCGCGTGCAGGAACACCACCGGGCGGCCGGAACCTCGTTCCTCGTAAGCGAGTTCGCCGTCGCCGAGCGCCACCGTGCCGACCGTCATCGTCGCCCCCTCCGAAGGTCCCGCCTTCGAGCGTAGCGGCCGGGGCTGGCGGCACCGGACTGTTTTCCGGACCCCCGAAACGCCGGAAGCCCGCCCCCGGGAAAACGGGAACGGGCTTCCGAACAAGATCAGGCCGTCAGGACTGAGTCATCTTCCGCAGCACGTACTGCAGGATGCCGCCGTTGCGGTAGTAGTCCGCCTCGCCCGGGGTGTCGATGCGGACGACCGCGTCGAACTCCACCTTCGAGCCGTCGTCCTTCGTGGCGGTCACGTGCACCGTCCGCGGCGTCTCGCCGTCGTTCAGCTTCGTGATGCCCTCGAGGTCGAACGTCTCGGTGCCGTCCAGCTTCAGCGACGACGCCGACTCGCCCGCCGGGAACTGCAGCGGGATGACGCCCATGCCGATCAGGTTGGAGCGGTGGATGCGCTCGAACGACTCGGTGATGACCGCGCGCACGCCCAGCAGCGACGTGCCCTTGGCCGCCCAGTCGCGCGACGAACCGGAGCCGTACTCCTTGCCGCCCAGCACGACCAGCGGGGTGCCCGCCGCCGCGTAGTTCTGGGCCGCGTCGTAGATGAACGCCTGCGGGGCGCCCTCGACCGTGAAGTCGCGGGTGTAGCCGCCCTGTACGTCGTCCAGCAGCTGGTTGCGCAGCCGGATGTTCGCGAAGGTGCCGCGGATCATGACCTCGTGGTTGCCGCGGCGCGAGCCGTAGGAGTTGAAGTCCTTGCGCTCGATGCCGTGCTCGACCAGGTACTGCGCGGCCGGGGTGCCCGCCTTGATGGCGCCGGCGGGGGAGATGTGGTCGGTGGTGACCGAGTCGCCCAGCTTCGCCAGCACCCGGGCGCCCGAGATGTCCTGCACCGGGGCCGGTTCGGCGGCCATGCCGTCGAAGTACGGGGGCTTCCGGACGTAGGTGGACTCGGCGTCCCACTCGAAGGTCTTGCCCTCCGGGGTGGGCAGCGACTTCCAGCGCTCGCCGCCGTCGAAGACGTCGGCGTAGTCCTTGGTGAACATCTCCTGCGTGATCGCGTAGTCGATGGTCTCCTGGATCTCCTGCGCGGACGGCCAGATGTCCTTCAGGAAGACGTCGTTGCCGTCAGTGTCCTGGCCCAGCGGCTGGGTCGCGAAGTCGAAGTCCATCGTCCCGGCCAGCGCGTAGGCGATGACCAGCGGCGGGGACGCCAGGTAGTTCATCTTGACGTCCGGGTTGATCCGGCCCTCGAAGTTCCGGTTGCCCGAGAGCACCGAGACCGCGGTGAGGTCGTTCTCCTGGATCGCCGCGGAGATCTCGTCCGAGAGCGGGCCGGAGTTGCCGATGCAGGTGGTGCAGCCGTAGCCGACCAGGTGGTAGCCCAGCTTCTCCAGGTACGGCCAGAGGTTGGCCTTGGTGTAGTAGTCGGTGACGACCTGCGAGCCCGGCGCCATCGACGTCTTGACCCACGGCTTGACCGACAGGCCCTTGTCGACCGCGTTGCGCGCGAGCAGCGCCGCGCCCAGCATGACCGACGGGTTGGAGGTGTTGGTGCACGAGGTGATCGAGGCGATCACCACGGCGCCGTGGTCGAGGATGAACTCGCCGCGGTCGGCGGTGGACACCTTGACCGGCTTGGTCGGGCGCCCGGTGGCCCCGTTCGCCGCGGACTGCACCGGCACCGCGGTCTCGTCCTTGAACGACAGCGCGGCCGGGTCGGAGGCCGGGAAGGTCTCCTCGACGGTCTCGTCGACGTTGGTGTGCGGGGTGGGCTGCTCGTCCTCGGCGTAGTCGTGCACCGACTTGCGGAACGAGGACTTCGCGTCGGTCAGCTCGATGCGGTCCTGCGGGCGCTTCGGGCCGGCGATCGACGGCACGACCGTCGACAGGTCCAGCTCGAGGTACTCCGAGTACTGCGCCTCGTGCGCCGGGTCGTGCCAGAGGCCCTGCTCCTTGGCGTACGCCTCGACCAGCGCGACCTGCTCGGCCGAGCGGCCGGTGAGCTTGAGGTAGCGGACGGTCTCGTCGTCGATCGGGAAGATCGCCGCGGTGGAGCCGAACTCCGGGCTCATGTTGCCGATGGTGGCGCGGTTGGCCAGCGGCACCTGCGCGACGCTCTCGCCGTAGAACTCGACGAACTTGCCGACCACGCCGTGGCGGCGCAGCATCTCGGTGATCGTGAGGACGACGTCGGTCGCGGTGACGCCGGCCGGGATCTCGCCGGTCAGCTTGAAGCCGACGACGCGCGGGATCAGCATGGAGACCGGCTGGCCCAGCATGGCCGCCTCGGCCTCGATGCCGCCGACGCCCCAGCCCAGCACGCCGAGGCCGTTGACCATGGTGGTGTGCGAGTCGGTGCCGACGCAGGAGTCGGGGTAGGCCTGGCCGTTCCGGGCCATCACGGTGCGGGCCAGGTGCTCGATGTTGACCTGGTGCACGATGCCGGTGCCCGGCGGGACGACCTTGAACTCGTCGAAGGCGCCCTGGCCCCAGCGCAGGAACTGGTAGCGCTCGCGGTTGCGCTCGTACTCGATCTCCACGTTGCGCTCGAAGGCGTCCGCGCGGCCGAACACGTCGATGATCACCGAGTGGTCGATGACCATCTCGGCCGGGGCGAGCGGGTTGACCTTGTCCGGGTCGCCGCCGAGCGCGGTCACGGCCTCGCGCATGGTGGCCAGGTCGACCACGCAGGGCACGCCGGTGAAGTCCTGCATGATCACCCGGGCGGGCGTGAACTGGATCTCGATCGACGGGTCCGCGTTCGGATCCCAGCCGCCGAGCGCGCGGATGTGGTCGGCGGTGATGTTCGCGCCGTCCTCGGTGCGCAGCAGGTTCTCGAGGAGGATCTTCAGGCTGTAGGGCAGCCGGGCGGCGCCTTCGACCTTGTCCAGGCGGAAGATCTCGTACGAGTTCTCTTCCACCTGCAAGGTGTCCTTGGCGCCGAAGCTGTCCTTGCTAGGTGCAGTCACGTCTAACTCCAGTGGCATGGATTCCACGCCGCCGCCGGCGTGTCCTCCCGGGTCAGTTCGGTGTCGTTCTCCGGGTCGTCGGGTCGACCCAGGCGAGTGTTGCGCACCCCCACCGTAGAACCGGAACCGGGAGGGCACACCTCGTCCGTCGCCCCAAACAGTACGCGTGTCCTGTATTTCGTTCAAGACGACACGCGGAGTGACGTGCGCCATCCGGACACGCCGCTCCGCCAGGTCCCCCGAACAGGGGAAATGATCTCCGCGGTGTGTAAGTTCTTCCTGTTGCTTGTGATAGTGGTGTGACTGCAGTGGTACGCGGTGTGTCCGTGCTTGTCCGAAACGGCGCGCGGGCGGCCAGCGAGCGGAGGTGGCGGGGCGTGATGGCCAGGCGGGGACGGTCCGGGACGGCGGGTGCGCCGGCGCGCGGCGCCGGAGCCCGGCGCGGCCTGACGGTGACGACGGTCGCCCTGGTCGCGCTGCTCGGCGCGACCAGCACCGGGCTCGCGGTTCCCCCTCCGCCGCCGAACCCGAGCGACTCCTCGATCGATTCGGCCAAGGGCGACGCCAACGCGAAAGCGGGCGAGGTCGGGCGGCTCACCAACCAGCTCGCGCAGGCCGAGCAGAAGCTCAGCTCGCTGCAGGACGACGTCGAGCTGAAGCAGGAACAGGCGATGAAGGCCCTGGTCGACCTGCAGACCGCGCAGGACGAGGCCACCCAGGCGCAGAACGACGCGAAGTCCGCGCGCCAGGAGGCGGACGCGGCGGTCGGCGCGATCGAGAAGGCCCGCGCGGACGCGAAGAAGTTCGCCGCCGCCAGCTTCGAGCAGGGCAGCACGATCGGGTCGGTCTCGGCGTACCTGACGTCGGACAGCCCGAAGGACCTGCTCGCCCGCGCCCAGCTGCTCAACGCCATCGGCGGCTCGCGGATCAACGCGATGGACCGGCTCCAGCAGGCCCAGACCGACAAGGCCAACAAGGACTCCGCCGCGCGCAAGGCGCTGGAGCTCGCGCAGCAGAAGCAGGACGCGGCCACCCAGGCGAAGGGCGCCGCGGACTCCGCGCAGTCCGCCGCCGTGTCCGCGCAGCAGGCCCAGGCCGCGCAGAACACGCAGCTGGAAGCCAACAAGAACTCCGTCGAGCAGCAGCTGTACGCCGCGCAGGCGAAGGTCAACGGCCTGCAGGGGCAGCGCCAGCGCTACCAGGACTGGGTCGCGCAGAAGCAGCGCGAGGACGAGGAGCGCGCGCGGCAGGCGGCGCTGCGGGCAGCCGCGGCGGCCAACAACAACGACGACGGCGGGGACGACAACGGCGGCGGAAGCCGCGGCCGTCCGTCCCCGGCGGCGGGAAGCTCGATCGAAGCCGTGATCGCGCGGGCGCTGTCCAAGGTGGGCATGCCGTACGCGTGGGGCGGCGGCAACGGCAGCGGCCCGACCCGCGGCATCCGCGACGGCGGCGTGGCCGACCAGTACGGCGACTACCGCAAGATCGGCTTCGACTGCTCCGGCCTGATGATCTACGCCTTCGCCGGCGTGCAGGGCCTGCCGCACTTCAGCGGCTACCAGTACACCTCGGGCCGCCGGGTGCCGCTGTCGCAGATGCGCCGCGGCGACATGCTCTTCTGGGGCGGTTCGGGCGGCATCCACCACGTCGCCCTGTACCTGGGCAACGGGCAGATGGTCGAAGCCCCGCAGTCGGGTTCGTACGTGCGCGTGGTTTCGGTCCGGTACGGCGGGATCATGCCGTACGCGACGCGCCTCATCGGCTGAGCGGGCTCCACACGTAAGGCGTCGTTTCGGTGACTGCGGTGAAGCCCAGCCGTTCAAGGATCGGGCGGCTGGTAGGCAGCGCGTCGACCTGCAGGTAGTCCACTCCGCGAGCCCGCGCCGCGCCGACCCGGTGCGCCACGAGCGCGCGGTACAGGCCTCGTCCGCGCCATTCGGGCAGCGTCGCGCCGCCCCAGAGCCCGGCGAATCCGGTGCCGGGCACCAGTTCCAGCCGGGACGCGGCCACGAACCGGCCGTCCGCTTCGGCGACGACGTGCGTGGTGGTCCCGGAATCGGCGCGGGCCCGCGCGAGCAAGTCCGCGGCGACGGCGGCCTCGTCGTGCCCGAACACCGTCGCCGAGAGCGTCGCGATGCGCAGCAGGTCGTCGTGGCCGCCGGCCTCGCGCACGACGATGTCGGCGGACGGCGGGGCCGAGGCGGCGACATCGTCCAGCGGCGCGATCAGGACGGTTTCAGTCTCCTCCGGGACGAATCCGGCCGCCAGCAAGCGTTCGGGAAGGTCCGCGGGACGGTCGTGGCCGCGGGTTTTCCATTCGAACTCCTCGCCGCGGGCGGCGAAAAACGCGCGCTGGCGGGCGATCAGCTCGTCGAGCGCGGCGCCGGTCACGCCGAGGTCGGGCGGGCCGGAGACGAAACCGCGGCGGCCGCCGGTGAGGCGGGCGAGCGGGCCGTCGAGAGTCAGCTGTTGTCCGGGTTCGGCCTGCGTCAGCTCGGCTTGGCGGACTTCGCGGTCGTAGGCGGCGAGCAGCCGCGCGGCGTCGGGCACGTCAGCAACCTAACCCGAGCGTCGCTGAGGCGCGCGCGGGTTTTCGCGGCGGAGAGCCGAGCACCCACCCCCCGCCGCTTCCTCTTTCCGGCGGCGGGCACCCTGAGACCATGACTGAACGCCCCCGGTTCGCGGGGATCGTGCTCGCCGGCGGGTCCGCGCGCCGGCTGTCCGGAGTGGACAAACCGGAGCTGCGGGTCGGCGGGATGTCCTTGCTGGGCCGGGCGGTCGAGGCGCTGGCCGGGGCGGATCCGGTCGTAGTGTGCGGGCCGCGGCGACCGGGATACGACGTCGTCTGGACCCGTGAAGCGGTCCCTGGCGCGGGGCCGGTCGCCGCGCTGGCCGCGGGGCTGGAGGCAGCAGGGGACGCCGAGATCGTCGTGCTGCTCGCCGCTGACCTGCCGGGGATCCGCCGCTCCACAGTGGACCGGCTGAGGTCCACTGTGGGCACAGCAGACGGCGGCGTCCTCGTTGACGCAGCGGGGGAGCGGCAATGGCTGGTGAGCGCTTGGCGCGCCGCCGCGTTGCGCGAGGCGATGCCAGAGCATCCGGAGAACGCGTCGCTGCGCCGGACGCTCGGCGGGTTGCGCATCGCGGAAGTCGCCGCCGAGCCCGGCGAGAGCGACGACATCGACACGCCGGAGGACCTGGAAAAGCATCGCTGACAGGGGCTTCACAGCTGTCACACCGGCGATGCGATTGGCTACCGTCGCGGGAAGTTCTCGACCCAGTAGGGTCGCGGGCGAGCACGCAGACGCGGAAACCCCTGGAGGAAGAGTGACCGAGCCCGGCTTCGCCGAGGGAGCGAACGGGCAGCAGCCCGGCACCCCGGCGCGGGACGCCCAGCTGCTGGAACGCACCGTGTTCGAGGTGAAGCGCGTCATCGTCGGACAGGACCGGCTGGTGGAGCGCATGCTCGTCGGGCTGCTGGCGAAGGGGCACCTGCTGCTCGAAGGCGTGCCCGGGGTCGCGAAGACGCTCGCGGTCGAGACGTTCGCGCGCGTCGTGGGCGGTTCGTTCTCCCGCGTGCAGTTCACCCCCGACCTGGTGCCCGCCGACATCCTCGGCACGCGCATCTACCGCCAGGGCGCCGAGCGCTTCGACGTCGAGCTGGGCCCGGTCGTCGCGAACTTCGTGCTCGCCGACGAGATCAACCGCGCTCCGGCGAAGGTGCAGTCGGCGATGCTGGAGGTGATGGCCGAGCGGCACGTGTCGATCGGCGGCAAGACCTTCCCGATGCCCGATCCGTTCCTCGTGCTGGCCACGCAGAACCCGATCGAGAACGAGGGCGTGTACCCGCTGCCGGAAGCCCAGCGCGACCGGTTCCTGTTCAAGATCCTCGTCGAGTACCCCTCCGCGGAGGAGGAGCGCGAGATCATCTACCGGATGGGCGTCACGCCGCCGGAGCCGCACGAGGTGCTGAGCCCGGCCGAGCTGGTCCGGCTGCAGGGCGTCGCGTCGCAGGTGTTCGTGCACCACGCGCTGGTCGACTACGTCGTGCGGCTGGTGCTCACCACGCGCACCCCGAACGACCACGGGCTGTCCGACGTCGCGGGCTGGGTGTCCTACGGCGCCTCGCCGCGCGCGAGCCTCGGCATCATCGCCGCGGCGCGGGCGCTGGCGCTCGTGCGCGGCCGGGACTACGTGCTCCCGCAGGACGTCGTCGACGTCGTGCCGGACGTGCTGCGCCACCGGCTCGTGCTGTCCTACGACGCGCTGGCCGACGGCGTGCCGGTGGACCACATCGTCACCCGCGTGCTGCAGACCGTGCCGCTGCCGCAGGTTTCGGCCCGGCCGCAGGGCGGCGCCGGCCCGGTGCCGGCGGGCGCGCCCGTCAGGTAGCGGCGTGGCTGGCACCTCTGAGAAAGATCCGGGCGGACGTCCCGGCTGGGCGCCGCCGGTCCTGCGCGGCGACCGGATGGAAGCGGGACTGCGGACCCTCGAACTCGAAGTGCGCCGCCGCCTCGACGGTTTGCTCCAGGGCAACCACCTCGGTCTCGTTCCGGGCCCGGGTTCGGAGCCCGGCGAGGCGCGGCCGTACCAGCCGGGCGACGACGTGCGCCGGATGGACTGGGCGGTCACCGCGCGCACGACGACGCCGCACATCCGCGAAACGGTGGCGGACCGCGAGCTGGAGACGTGGGTCGTCGCGGACATGTCGGCGAGCCTCGACTTCGGCACCGCGCTGTGCGAGAAGCGCGACCTGGTGGTCTGCGCGACCGCAGCGGTCGCGCACCTGACCGGCGGCGGCGGAAACCGGATCGGCGCGCTCGTGTCCAACGGCGAAGGCACCACCCGGCTTCCGGCGCGCGGCGGGCTTCCGCATGCCCGCGGGCTCGTCCGGCGGCTGGCCGAAACGCCTCGGGCCGCCGAGGGCGTCCGGGGTGATTTCGCTGGTGCGCTGGAACAGTTGCGACGTCCTCCGCGCCGGCGCGGCTTGGCGGTGGCGATTTCAGACTTCCTCGGCCCGCTGGATTGGGAGCGCCCGTTGCGCGCGCTCGGTGGAAGGCACGAGCTGATCGCCATCGAGATCGTCGACCCGCGCGACGTGGACCTGCCGGAGGTCGGCACTGTCGTGCTGGCGGACCCGGAGACCGGACGGCAGCGCGAGGTGCACGCTTCGGCGTTGCTGCGCAAGGAATTCGGCGCGGCGGCGAACGCGCACCGGCAGGCGGTCGCGTCCGGTTTGCGCCGGGCCGGGGCCGCGCATCTGGTGCTGCGCACGGATTCGGACTGGATCGCGGACATGGTGCGGTTCGTGGTCGCCCGCAAGCGTCGCTGGTCCGGGGGTGTCGCATGACCGCCCTTCACGCGACCGCCCGGGCAACCAGTAAGGAGGCGACGGCATGAGCCTCGCCGGTTTCAGTTCGCCGTGGTGGTTCCTGCTGCTGCTCGCGGTCGCCGCGGTGGCTGGCGCGTACGTGCTGTCGCAGCGGCAGCGCCGCCGCCGGGTGATGCGGTTCGCGAACCTCGAGCTGCTGGAGAAGGTCGCGCCCAAAGCGCAGGGCTGGATCCGGCACGTGCCCGCGGTGCTGATCGTGCTGTCGCTGCTGTTCCTGACGGTTTCGCTGGCAGGGCCGACGGCCGAGCAGAAGGTGCCGCGCAACCGGGCGACGGTCATGCTGGTGATCGACGTGTCGCTGTCGATGGAAGCCACCGACGTCGCCCCGACGCGGCTGAAGGCGGCGCAGGACGCGGCGAAACAGTTCGCGCAGAACATGACGCCGGGCGTCAATCTGGGCCTGATCTCGTTCGCCGGAACCGCGACCGTGCTCGTCAACCCGACCACGGATCGGGCAGGCGTGTCGAAGGCGATCGACAACCTGAAGCTCGCCCAGTCCACCGCCACCGGCGAGGGCATCTACGCGGCGATGCAGTCGATCCAGAGCTTCTCGGCGGTAGTCGGCGGCGCGGACGGCCCTCCGCCCGCGCGAATCGTGCTGATGAGCGACGGCAAGCAGACGGTGCCGGAAGACCTGTACGCCCCGCGCGGCGCGTACACGGCGGCGCAGGCGGCGAAGCAGGCGCAGATGCCGATCTCGTCGATCTCGTTCGGCACCGAGCACGGGTCGGTGGACATCGAGGGCAAGCAGCAGGACGTCCGCGTGGACGACGAATCGCTGCGCGAGATCGCCCGGCTGTCCGGAGGCGAGTTCTACAAGGCGGCGAGCGCGGACGAGCTGAAACGCGTGTACGCCGACTTGGGCGAGCAGATCGGGTACGAGCTGAAGAACGCGGACGCGAGCAAGCCGTGGGTGGTGCTGGGCACGATCATCCTGATGGCTGGAGCCGCGACTGCGCTGGTGTTCGGCCAGAGACTTCCGTAAGTCCGTGAAGGGCTCCTTGAGGGAATCAGATTCCCTCAAGGAGCCCTTCACGGCGTGGCGAAGCCGTTCTGGCGCCACCCCTCGTAGACGGCGATGGCGGCTGTGTTGGCCAGGTTCAGCGACCGGTTGTTCGGCAGCATCGGCAACCGCAGCCGGTCAGTGACCTCCGGCGCGTGCTGAACCTCGTCCGGCAACCCGGCGGACTCCGGCCCGAACATCAGCACATCCCCAGGCGCGTAAGACACCTCGGTGTAAAGCCGCGTCGCGGTAGCACTGAACGCATACACCTTCGCCGGCAGCAAGGCTTCCCACGCGGCAGCCAGATCAGCATGCACATGGACCCGCGCGAGGTCGTGGTAATCGAGCCCGGCGCGGCGAAGCTGCTTGTCCTCCAAGGTGAATCCCAGCGGCTCCACCAGATGCAGCTCGCACCCGGTGTTCGCGGCGAGCCGGATGGCGTTGCCGGTGTTGGGCGGGATTTCGGGGCGGTAGAAGAGCACTCGGAACATCACGCCGCCTCGGGGAGGTACTGCGCGTAGGCCCCGCGCACCTCCGGCGGCGGTTCGGCCTTGCGGTAGTTCTCGGTGTCGACGAACACGTACCGCAGCCGGATCTCGGTCGTCACCGTGTCGCCGCGGCGGACTTCCAGCTCGAACTGCATCGACGTGGTGCCCAGGTGCACGAGATACACCGCGACGACCAGCTCGTCGTCGAAACGGCACGGCGCGAAGTACCGCAGGTTCGACTCGGCGACCACCACGTCGACCCCGGTCGCGAGCAGCGCGTCGTGGGAGCCGAAGAGCGCTCTCTCGACCTCGAACGCCGCCATGTCCGCGTAGGCCAGGTAGTGCGCGTTGAAGACGATGCCCTGCGCATCGCATTCGTGGTAGCGCACGCGGAGGGGCATTTCGGCGAGAGGTCGGCGTTCGGTCACCCGACCAATCTAGCGATCACCCGTGCAGTGCGCGGTAGGTGTCGGCGGCACCGCGGTGCAGCGGGACGGGCTGGGTGCCGATGAGCGTGCGGACGTCCAGGAACTGTGTCCCGACGGCCTGCGCGGGCACGAGTTCGGCGGCGCGCTCGACAAGCACCCGCACCACCGCCGCAGCCACGTCGAACGGCAGCTTCGGCGAGCAGACCAGCAGGTTCGCGACGCCGATCGTCGGCAGCGAACCCACCCCGCGGTACGCCCCAGCAGGCACTTGCACCTGCTCGTACAGCGGCCCGTACGCCTTCCGCAGCTGGGGTAGCACCGACGTCAGCGGAAGCAGGGCGAGCGGCGTCGTGCGGTTGAGGTCGGCGAGCGCGGGCGTCGGGATCCCGCCGGACCACAGGAACGCGTCGATCCGGCGGTCGTGCAGGGCGGCGACCGCGTCGTTCAACGGCAGGTGCTGTGCCTGGACCGGGACGCCGTTCGCGGCGAAGACCCGTTCGCCCAGTTGCGCGGCGCCGGAGCGGCTCGCGCCGACCGAGACGGGGCGTCCGGCGAGCGCGCGGAGGTCGGTGAGGTGGTCTTCCGCGCGGACGACCAGCTGCAGGTAGTTCTCGTAGACGCGGCCGAGTGCTTGCAGCGGAACGGGTTTCCCGAACGGCGTGCCGCCGGTGATCGCGGATTGCGCCACGTCGGCGAGTGTCAGGCCGAAGTCGGCGGTGCCGTCGCTGACCCGTTGGACGTTCTCGACGCTCGCCTCGGTGGGGATCGCGCTGCAGTGCAGCCGCGGTTCGGCGCGCGACAGTTCGGCGGCCAGCACCTCGGCGAAGGCCAGGTAGAAGCCGCCGGGTTCGCCGGACGCGATGGTGATCTGCCGCTCCGGGCCGCGGTAGGTGTCGTCGCAGGCGGCGAGTGCGAGTGCGAGGCTGCCCAGGAGCGCGGCGCGGCGGGTGACGGTCATGGCGTCGCCTCGGCGGGCAGCGTGATCCGGACTTGGAGGCCGTGCGGTTCGACCGAGCGCAGCTCCAGAATCCCGCCCCGGGCACGGGTTTGCTCACGCGCGATGGCGAGCCCGAGGCCGGTTCCGCGCGGAGCGCCGTCGCCGCCGGCGCGCCAGAATCGTTCGGTGGCGCGGGCGAGATCCTCCGGCGGGAGGCCGGGGCCGTCGTCGGTGACGATCAGCGTGACAGTGTCCGAAGTGGACTCCCAAGCGGCGGTGATGGTGGCTCCCTGACCGGCGTGGTGGACGGCGTTGTCCAGCAATACGTCGAGAATCTGCGCGAGTTCGCTTTCCGGTGTGCGCACCAGCAGCGGCTCGGTGTGGCCGGCGCACGGCACGAGGGTCGCGCCTGCTTCGTCGGCGGACAACCGCCACGCGTCGACCCGTTCCGCCACGACAGCGGCCAGGTCAGCGGGCTCGTCGTCGGCGCGCGCGGCCAGCCGGGTCGCGGTGCTTTCCGCGGTGGCGAGGGCGAGCAGGCCGTCGAGAATCCGTTCCAGCCGTTCGACTTCCGCGACCGTGGCGTCGTAAGCCGGGCGGTTTTCGACCTCGGTGCCGAGCAGGTCGAGCCGGAGGCGCAGCGCGGCCATCGGGTTGCGCAGCTGATGCGAGGTGTCCGCGACGAGCCGCTGCTGCTGGTTCGCCGACTCCTCGACGGCGTCGGACATCCGGTTCACCGACGCCGCGAGCGACCGAAGCTCGCGCGGCCCGGACCGTTCTGGCACCTGCGCCCGTCGCCCGCCCGCCACTGCCAGCACGCCGGTTTCCAGCTCCACCAGCGGTCGCACCATCCACCGCGACAGCAGAACCGCCAGCAGCACGAACAACGCCGCGACCACCATCGCCCCGGCCGCGATGGCGCTCCACGCGGCTCCGACGTCCGCCGCCGCAGCGGTCACCGAAGCCCGCAGCAGGACCACCCCGGACACTCGCGTCCCGGTGCCGACCGGGCGGGCGAAGAGCACCGGAGCGTCCGACCACGGCCGGATCCGCTCGACCGGCGCTTCCGGCTCGTTCCGCAGAGTCGCCTCGATAACGGCCCGCGCGGCGGGATCGCTGCTGGTCAGGCCACCGGTCTCGACGAGCGGCTGCCGCTGCGCGTCGACGATCAGCACGCCTTCGCTGTATAACGACGAATACACTCGCGCGTCGGCGTTCAGCGCCGTCGCGTCGCCGGAATCGACCGCCTGTTGCGCGAGCACCACGAAGCGGTCGACGTCGCTGCTGCGCGAAATCACCAGCTGCTGCGTCCGCTGATCGGCCGTCGCGGACAGCAACGGCACCGCGAACGCCGCCACGACGGCGAGCGCGAGCGTGACGAGAACGGCCAGCAGGCGAGTGCGCACCGATCAGCTCCGGCCGAGCCGGTAGCCGAAGCCGCGGATCGTGGTGAGCAGGCCGGGCCGGTCGAGTTTCGCGCGCAGCTGCGTCATGTGGACATCGAGCGAGCGCGAGACAGCGAGGTACGCGTCGCCCCACACCTCGTCCATCAGCTGCTGCCGGCTCACCGCGGTGCCGGGCCGGGCGGCGAGCACCGCCAGTACCGCGAATTCCTTCGTGGTCAGCCCGATGTCCCGGCCGTCGACCACGACCCGGCGCGCGCCGAGGTCGATCTCGACGTCCTCGACGTGCACGACCGGGTCTTTCGGAGCTGGGGAGGAGTTGCTTGCCCGCCGCGCCACGGCGTCCATCCGGGCCAGCAATTCGGCCATCCGGACGGGTTTCGCCAGATAGTCGTCCGCACCGAAGCGCAGTGCACGGACCACCGAACGCTCGTCGTCGCGCGCGGTCAGCACGATCACCGGAACCGGCGAGACCTGGCGGATCTTGCGCAGCACGTCCAGCCCGTCGAGATCCGGCAGGCCGAGGTCGAGCAGCAGCAGGTCCGCGTCCCGGTGCCGGGTGAGGGCGTCCGACCCGCGGCCGACCGCGGTGACCGGGTGGCCGTGCGCGTGCAGCGTTTCGGCGAGTGCCCGGGCGACCCCGGTGTCGTCCTCGACGAGCAGCACGCGCACGGCCGTCCTCCTGATCAGTCCTCGCCGCGCTCGAGAGCGGACGAACGCGAAGTTTCCCGCATTGTCGCGTACACGATCAGCGACACGAGGACGCAGCCCGCGACGTACCAGAAGAAGAGCGATTCGTGACCGGCCTTCTTCAGCGCCTGCGCGATCAGCTCGGCGGTCCCGCCGAAGATCGCGACGGTAAGCGCATACGGGAGGCCGACGCCGATCGCGCGGATCCGCGTCGGGAACAGCTCCGCCTTCACGATCGCGTTGATCGAGGTGTAGCCGGTCACGATCACCAGCGCGCCGAGCAGCAGCAGGAACGCGAGGAACGGCTGGCTGGTGCGCGCCATCAGGGTCATGATCGGCACGGTCAGCAGGGTGCCCGCGATGCCGAAGAACATCAGCAGCTTCCGCCGGCCGATCTTGTCCGACAGCTTCCCGGCCAGCGGCTGCAGGATCGCGAAGACCAGCAGGGCCAGGAACATGATCACGGTGACCGTGCGCCGCGGGATGTGCGCGGTGTTCTCCAGGAACTTCTGCGTGTAGGTGGCGTAGGTGTAGAACGCGACCGTGCCGCCGAGCGTCAGGCCGACGACGAGCAGGATCTCCCGCGGGTACTTGACGAGCTGACGCAGCGTGCCGCGCTCGTTGTCTTTACCTGCCGCGTTCGCAGTATTTTCCTTGACCCGCTGGTAGCTCTCGGACTCGTCCATCGACCGCCGCAGCGCCATCACGATCACCGCCGCGAGCGCGCCGACCACGAACGCGATCCGCCAGCCCCAGTCGCCCATCTGCTTGTCGGTGAGCACGCTCTGCAGGATCAGCTGCAGACCGAGCGCGAGCAGCTGCCCGCCGACGAGGGTCACGTACTGGAAGCTGGAGTAGAACCCGCGCTTGCCGGGAGTGGCCACTTCGGACAGATACGTCGCCGAGGTGGAGTACTCGCCGCCGACCGAAAGCCCTTGCAGCAGCCGCGAGAACACCAGCAGGATCGGGGCCGCGATGCCGATCGCCGAGTACGCCGGGGTCACCGCGATGAGCAGCGAACCGCACGCCATCATCGAAACTGAGAGCACGAGCGCGGACCGGCGGCCGTAGCGGTCGGCGAACCGGCCGAGCAGCCAGCCCCCGAGCGGGCGCATGAGGAATCCGACGGCGAACACCGCCGCGGTGTTGAGGAACTGCGCCGTGGCATCGCCGCCGGGGAAGAACGCCTTCGCGAAGTAGACGGTGAACGCCGAATAGGCGTACCAGTCGTACCACTCGACGAGATTTCCGATCGAGCCGCGCAGCACGTTGCCGACCACGCGCCGCTCGTCCCGCGCCGAGCCGGCGTCCTGGATCCGGGTAGTCATCCTTGACCTCCTGTGTCGCGACTCACGGTGACCAACCGGGGAGTAACCATCAAGGTCGAGGCGCGGTTCCTTACCGTCGCTTAGGACGGGAGTGCCGGGTGCGCCGCCGGTCAGCGCAGCCGATAGCCTCAGGCGGGCGCAACCGCTTAGACGACGAGGAGAACGCAGTGGGACGGTCGGTCTTGGTCACCGGCGGCAACCGGGGCATCGGGCTGGCGATCGCCCGGGACCTCGCCGAGCAGGGCCACCGGGTCGCGGTGACGCACCGCGGGTCCGGCGCGCCGGAGGGGCTTTTCGGCGTGCGGGCCGACGTCACCGACGCCGAGCAGGTGGACACGGCGTTCAAGCTCGTGGAGGAGCACCAGGGGCCGGTCGAGGTCCTGGTGTCCAACGCCGGGCTCACCGACGACACCCTGCTCATGCGGATGTCGGAGGAGCAGTTCGAGCGGGTGCTCAACGCGAACCTCACCGGGGCGTTCCGCGTCGCCAAGCGGGCCTCGCGCGGCATGCTGCGCGCCCGCTGGGGCCGGTTCGTGTTCATCTCGTCCGTGGTGGGCCTCTCCGGCTCGGCCGGGCAGGCGAACTACGCCGCGTCGAAGGCGGGCCTGGTCGGCTTCGCGCGTTCGCTCGCGCGGGAGCTGGGCTCGCGCAACATCACCGCGAACGTGGTCGCGCCGGGCTTCGTGCACACCGACATGACCGACAAGCTGCCCGAGGACCGGCGCAAGGAGATCCTCGCCAGCGTCCCGTCCGGCCGCTACGCCGAACCGGCCGAGATCGCCGCCGCCGTGCGGTACCTGTCCTCGGACGAGGCGGGCTACGTCAACGGCGCGGTGCTGCCCGTCGACGGCGGCCTCGGCCTCGGACACTGACCTTCCCGAGAAGAACACCCACGACCTGGAGGACGTGTTGCCCGGATTGCTCGAAGGCAAGCGGCTGCTGATCACCGGCGTCATCACCGACGCCTCGCTCGCGTTCCACGCGGCCCGCATCGCCCAGCAGGAGGGCGCGAAGGTCGTGCTCACCGGCTTCGGGCGCTTGTCGCTCGTGGAGCGCATCGCCAAGCGGCTGCCCGAGCCCGCCCCGGTGCTCGAACTGGACGTCACGAACCAGGAGCACCTCGACTCGCTCGCCGACCGGGTCCGCGAGCACGTCGACGGCCTCGACGGCGTGCTGCACTCGATCGGCTTCGCGCCGCAGAGCTGCCTCGGCGCGCCGTTCCTGGACGCTCCCAGCGACGACGTCAAGGTCGCGGTGGACGTCTCGGCGTTCTCGTTCAAGTCGCTCGCGGTGGCGACGTTGCCGCTGCTCAGCTCCGGCGCGTCGATCGTCGGCATGGACTTCGACGCGCGCGTCGCGTGGCCGGTCTACAACTGGATGGGCGTCGCGAAGGCCGCGCTGGAGTCGGTGAACCGGTACCTGGCCAAGGAACTCGGCCCGCGGGGCATCCGGGTCAACCTGGTCAGCGCGGGTCCGATGAAGACGATGGCCGCCAAGTCCATTCCCGGTTTCGGCGAGCTCGAGGCCGGGTGGGGCGACCGTGCGCCGCTCGGCTGGGATTCCGCGGATCCGGAGCCTACTGCCAAGACTGTGTGCGCTGTGCTGTCGGATTGGCTGCCGGCTACCACCGGGTCGATGATCATGGTCGACGGTGGGGTGCACGCGCTCGGGATCTGAGCTTGTTGCAGGAACGGCCCCGCGGGAACATTCCCGCGGGGCCGTTTTCTTTTACGCCGTCACCAGTTGCGGTGCGGTGTCGCGGTGGTGCAAGCGCAGTGCGAAGGTCAGGGCCGCCAACGCGAGTGCTCCGAGCGCGACGCTCACCCATGCCACGCTCGAGAAGCCGAGCCCGGCGCTGATCGTCGTTCCGCCCAGCCACGGGCCCACGGTGTTGCCGACATTGAACGCGGATGTCGTGCTCGCGCCGACGAGTGTCGAGGTGCCGCCTGCCGCGGCGTAGGCACGGACGTTGAGCGCTGGGTTCGCCGCGAACCCGGCTGCGCCGAGGACTAAGACGGCGGCTACTGCGACTACGGCGTCGGTGGCGAAGGCGAGTGCGACTAGAGCGGCTACGGCGATGGCTAGGCTGCCGTAAAGCGTCGCGAACGGATACGTGTCAGCGAGTTTGCCGCCGGCGAAGATGCCGATTACTGCGCCGCCGCCGAAGAGCGCTAGCACCACCGGCACGGCGGATTCGGGGAGTCCTGCGACGGAGACCAGCAGGGGAGCTAGGTAGCTGAACGTCGCGAAGACCATTGCCTGCAGCAGTGCGATCACGCCTAGTGCGAGCCATAGGCGGCTGCGGCGGAAGACGCGTAGTTCTTCGGCGATTCGTGGAGCTTCGGTTTCCTTGGCGGTGTGGGGGACCGACAGTAGTACTGCGATGGCGGCGATGACGGTTAGTGCGGCTACTGCCCAGAATGCGCTTCGCCAGCCTGCGTGCTGTCCGAGCAGAGTGCCTGCTGGGACGCCCACGACGTTGGCGACTGTTAGGCCGCCGACTAGGACTGCGAGGGCTTGTCCGCGTCGGGCTTCCGGGACGAGGTTGACGGTGGTTGCGGCGGCTACGGCCCAGAAGCCGGCGCAGGCTACTGCGCTGATGATGCGGGTGGCGAAGAGGATGGCGTAGCCGTCGGCGATTGCGCCTATTACGTGGGAGGCGCTGAAGACGATGAGTAGGGCTAGGAGGGTGGTTCGGCGGGGGAGGCGGATTGTGCCTACTGCCAGCAGCGGGGCGCCGATGACCATGCCTACGGCGAAGGCGGAGATCAGGAGGCCTGCGTCTGGGATGGTTACGCCGAGGTCGGCGGCCATTCCGGGGAGGAGGCCAGTGATCATGAATTCGGAGGTGCCTAGGGCGAAGATGCTTAGGCCTAGTACGAAGACGGCTGGGGGCACGGGGGTCTCTTTCTGGAATCGGTAGTACAAAATTGGGGTTCGGCTCGTCGCCTGGCGGCGACATTGCCGTGGTGGTTGCGTGGGGCACCCCGAAGCTTGATTGTGCTGACGGTCTGAAGGTGCTTGTCAAGGCGGGAAAGATGCCTTGACAAGCACCTTCAGACCGCAGGGACGCTTCGTATCGGGGTGCGGGGGAGGGGCTGGGTGCCTCGATTGTTGGGTGCGTCGGCTGCGGTTTGTTGAGTGGGGCTAGCGCCCCAATGTGGCATTGGGTGCGTCAGATGCACCCAATGTGGCATTGGGTGCGTGGGATGCATCGGATGCCACATTGGGCGTGTCCGGCTGCGGGCTGCGGGTAGCGGGTTAGCGGCGGGAGACTGCGCTCGTCGCTAGTTCTGCTACTGAGGTCAGTGCTTTTTGTTCTGCTCCGCGGCGGGACATTGTGCGGATTCCGGAGATGGTGGCGTGGATGAAGTTCGCGATTTCGGTGGCGTCTCGGTCGCGGGTGATGCTGCCGTCTGCCTGGCCGGTGCGGGCGAAGTGGGTCAACGCTGACAGGTGTGCTTCGGTGTCTGCGTTCACCTGCGCGGCGACTTCTGGGTCGGTGGTGCCGAATTCGGCGATGGCGTTGACCATCAGACAGCCGCGTCTGCCGTTTTCTAGTTCGTCTTCGATTGTGGAGGTTAGGAGCAGGCGGATGGCGCCTAGTCCGTCGGGGGCGTTGTCGAGCAGGGTTTCTCGCAGTCGGATGCCGCGGTGCGAGTAGTGGTCTAGTACGCGGCGGAAGAGTTCGTGCTTGCTGGTGAACGTGTTGTAGATGCTGCTGCGCCCTAGCCCGGTGGCGGCGCACAGTTCCTCGGTCGACGTGGATTCGTATCCGCGCGCCCAGAAGGCGTTCATGGCGCCTTCGAGCGCTTCGGTCTCGTCGAATTCGCGTGGCCTCGGCATGCTGATCACGCTAGCACATTTTAGATAGACCGGTACATAACTGGGTCGCCGAGGCGTGTGGAGGGCCACAGGGGCAGGATGAAGCACCGTGGGTTACGACGCGTTGCTATGGCTTTCGTTCGGCGGTCCGGAGGGGCCCGACGAGGTGATGCCGTTCCTGGAGAACGTCACCAGGGGCCGGGGCGTGCCGCGGGAGCGGTTGCTTGAGGTCGCCGAGCATTACCAGCATTTCGGCGGGGTCTCGCCGATCAACCGGCTGAACCGGGCGGCGATCGCTGCGGTCGAGAAGCAGTTGGCGGCCGAGAACATCGAACTTCCGGTGCACTTCGGCAACCGCAACTGGACGCCGATGGTCGAAGACACGCTGGCCGGAATGAAGGACGCGGGCGTCCGCCGCGCTTTGGTGTTCCCGACGAGCGCGTACGGCGGCTACTCCGCGTGCCGCCAGTACGACGAGGACATCGAACGAGCCCGCGCCGCCGTCGGCGATGGCGCGCCGGAGTTGGTCAAGCTGCGCCAATTCTTCGACCACCCGCTGTTCATCGCGACGATCGCCGACGCAGTCCGCGCGGCCCACGCGAAACTCGGCGACCGCCCCGGCACGCGCACGGTCTTCACCGCCCACTCGATCCCGGAAAGCGCCGACCTGGCCTCCGGCCCGCCTTCCGAGGGCGGCCGCCGCTACTCGAGCCAGATCGCCGAAGCCGCCCGCCTGGTGGCCGCCGAAGCCGGAATCGCCGAGTACGACGTCGTCTGGCAATCCCGGTCCGGCCCACCGCAGATCCCGTGGCTGGAACCGGACATCGTCGACCACATCGACGCCCTGCACGCCCAAGGCGTGGCTTCGGTAGTGGTGAGCCCGATCGGCTTCGTCGCAGACCACCTCGAGGTGATCTGGGACCTGGACAACGAAGCCGCAGACCGAGCCGCAGAACACGGCATGGCCTTCGCCCGCGCCGCAACACCGGACTCGGACCCAAGGTTCGCGGAAATGGTCGTCGAACTGATCCGCGAACACCTAACGGACGCCCCCGCGCGAAAACTCTCACAGTTCCCTGCGGCTGGCTGCACCGTCAACGGCGCCCCCTGCGCAGTCGCCTGCTGCGAACCCCCTCGCCGCCCCACCACCCGCTGACGACATTCCGTGAGGGGAACCTTCAGGGACTCTGAGTCCCTGAAGGTTCCCCTCACGACCCGCGCAA